>JACQRS010000096.1 GCA_016206385.1 Candidatus Rokuibacteriota bacterium
AAACTGAGGTGATGGCAATGGAAGCGTTCATGGTGGTGGGACGGGTGGCCGTTGTTCTGGCGCTCACACTGGGCTGGCCAATCATCTGGCTGATGCTCCTGAACCTCCGCGACCGGAGGCAGGACATGGTCCTTCAGACGGTGCTCGGTGAAGTCAACTCGCGCGAGCTCATGGGTCAGGTCGCTGTTCGAGTGCGATCCGGCTTGGTCTCGCGGAGGAGCGTCGTCATGGTCCACATCCTCGCGTATTCGCCGAATGAGATCTGGGAGATCATGACGCGCCTCTCCAGGCGCCTTTCGCCCGAGGTTCGCCTCGAGCTGACGGGTACGGTGGGTCGGGATTTCCTGACGACCTTCACGGTAAAGCCGGTAAGCGGCCGGCCGCTCCCGCGGCCGCGCCAGGCGTCGCTGGCTGCAAGCTGAGGAGCACCTGTCATGGACGAGATCAGACAGCTCAAGCTGTTGATGGCAGCGGTCGTTCTCACTCTCGCTGCCCTGGTCCTGGGGATCGAGCTGGGCGTGATGTGGTTCCGCGAGCGCCGAGAGCGACGGCGATCAACGCTGCTCGATCACGTCAGCCGGCGCCTCGCCTCTGACGAGCTTCGTCGCCGGGTCGGGATCTCTGTCCGCGGCGCGCTGCTCGCGCGGAAGCGCGTCGTGACGCTCGACATGCGGGCGTGCTCGCGCGACGAGGTCTGGGAGACCACCACGTGTCTGTCCCGTGACCTCGGGCCCGGCGTCAGGCTCGTGGTGCTGGGCGCCCTCGACAGGCAGCCGGGGGCCGCATTCAGGCTGGAGACAAGGAAGGGGCTGGCTCAGCCTGAACCGGCCCCTGCCCCTGGCTGCTGAGAGGAGAGGCTGTTACCAGCCGATGGCGTGGGAGGCGCGTCGGGGATCGGCCCCTGCCGTAAGTGTCCCGTCCGGCCCCACGAGGATCGCGCACACCGCCCCGGCCCGCCACTCCCACTCGGGCCAGGTCTGGACCGCGTGACCCAGGTCCGCCAGCGGGTTCGTGACGTCAGGCGTGATCCGTCCTTCCACCAGGAGGCGGCCGGGGAAGCTCGGATGGGGCCAGAAGGAGTCGGGGAAGCTCCGCGAGGCCACGCGCGGGGCCTCCACCGCCTGCTGCGGGCGCATCCCGAAGATCACCACGTTCAGGAGAACCTGGAGCATGGCTTGGAGCTGGACATCGCCGCCCGGGGTGCCGAACGGCAGCAGCAGACGACCGTCCTTGAACGCGATGGCCGGTGACGGGGTGAGCCGCGGGCGACGGCCCGGCGCCACCGCGCTCGGATGATCGGGATCCAGCCAGGACTGGGAGCCGCGCGGGGACACCACGCAGCCAACGCCGGGAACCACGGGTGAATCAACCGAGGGGTCGCTCGGCGTGGCGGAAAACGCGTTCCCCTCAGCGTCAACCACCGCCACGTAGCTCGTGTCCATGACATTCGGTGCCGCCTCGACTGACGGCACAGCTCGCGCGGCCCCATTCCTGACCGCGCCAAGGCCATAGGCGTCCCCGGCAGGGGGCATGTCAGCCCAGGCCCGCTCGCCGATCAGCGTCCGACGCGCCTCGGCGTACGCCTTTGAGAGAAGGCCGTCGGCGGGAACCTTGACCTGAGCCGGGTCGCCGTAGTAGGCCTCGCGGTCGGCGAAGGCCAGCTTGATCGCCTCGGCGATGAGGTGAAGGTAGGGGGGGGAGTTGTGGCCGAAACGGGCCAGATCATAGGGTTCAAGCAGGTTCAGGATCTGGAGCAGGGCCGGGCCCTGACACCAGAAGCCGCAGGTCGCGACCTCGATGTCGCGGAAGGTGCTCGTGGAGGGCGCGCTCACCTCCACCTGGAAGTCGGCGAGATCCTCAGGCGTCAGGAGGCCGCCCTCCCGACGGTGGTAAGCGCAGATGGCCGCGGCGACCTCGCCCTTGTAGAAGGCGTCGCAGGCAGCTTCGATCCCCGCCTCCCGGCCGCGGCCTCGCGCCTTGGCCTCGGCTCCCGCCATGGTTCTGAGCGTGCGGGCGAGCTCAGACTGAACCAGGCGGTCGCCGGCCCGGAGCGGGCGGCCTCCGGGAAGGTAGAGCGCCGCTGTGGTGGGCCACCGCTGGTAGCGCTCCTGGTTCGCCTGGATCTGCATGGCGGAGAACTCGGAGAGCGGAAAGCCGCGCTCGGCGCACTCGATGGCCGACGCAGCGACCTCGGCGAAGGACATGGTCCCCCAGCGCGCCAGCGCCGCGCACCAGGCCCGGGGCGCCGCCGGCACCACGGTGCGAAGGATCCCCGGCGGGATCTGGCCACCACAGCGCTTCTGGAAAAACTCGACCCTGGCCGCCCGCGGCCAGCCGCCGATCCCGGAAACTGTCCAGGTCTTGCGCGGGCGAGCCAGGTGGACGATGATCGGAGCCACGCCCGCCACGCTCACCATGTCCGGATGGACGACCCCGAGGCAGATCCCCGCGGCCACGCCCGCGTCCACGGCGTTGCCGCCGGCCTCGAGCATCCGCGCTCCGGCTTGAGCCGCCAGGGGATGGCCAGCCACCACCATCCAGCGGTTCCCGCTCACCTGGGGGGAGTAGCGGCCGGAGGCCGTGACCATACGCGACTGGGAGTGGGCAGCGTCCAGGCTCATTACATGGTATGCAATCACATCGGGGTAGGCCGGTCAAGCGATTCGGCCAGCTTGACCCCCCGCGCGACGCGGTGCTACGGTGGGCCTATGGCTCATCCGTTGATCGGCGTCAGCACGTCCACCACCTTCGGCAAAGACCCCGAGCGCGCCTACGTGAACTCCGCCTACCTCTCGGCGGTGCAGGAAGCGGGCGGTGTTCCCGTCCCGCTTCCCCCGCAGCTCGACGACCGGTCCATCGCGGAGCTGGCCGACCGGCTCCAGGGCCTCCTTCTGACCGGCGGCGGCGATCTCGACCCGGCCACGTTCAGCGAGCCGCCGCACCCCACCCTTTCCGAAGTCTCGCCGGCCCGAGACAGGCTCGAGATCAGCCTGCTCAGACGCTTCATGGAGGCGCGGCGACCGATCCTGGCCATCTGCCGCGGCATCCAGGTGTTGAACGTGGCGCTCGGGGGGAGCCTCTACCAGGATGTGGCCAGCGACCCCGGGACTGAGATCAAGCACCAGCAGAGCGAGCCCCGGGATCAGCCGACGCATCAGGTGAAGGTGGTGGCGGGGAGCTGGCTCGCGCGCGTTCTGGAGAGCGAGGAGCTCGAGGTCAACAGCATGCACCACCAGGCCGTGAAGGCTCTCGGCCGGGGGCTCCTCTCTGTCGCCTCGGCTCCCGACGCGCTCGTCGAGGGCGTGGAGCTGGACGATCCCGACTCGAGCCACTTCGTCCTCGGCGTGCAGTGGCACCCGGAGGAGCTGGTTCGGAGGGACCCGGCTGCGCGCCGTCTCTTTCGCGCCTTCGTCGACGCCAGCCGGCAGTAACCGGTCGCGATCAGCCGGGGCGCTCGGCCTGGCCCCTGTAGAGGTAGACCAGGGGCCGTGGCCCGGTCGTGTAGCCGCGCTCGATCTGGGTGACGCGGAACCCGGCCTGGACGATCAGGTCATCGATCTTCCGGTTCAGGTTGCAGCCACCGGCGACGCGCTTCCAGACCGGGTTGAGTCGGGTCTGCCAGGCCAGGACCCCCGGCTCCGGTGACCGCCCGTGCTCGACGAAGAGGAACCGGCCCCCCGGCCTCAGCACCCGCCGCATTTCCCCGAGCGCCCCGAC
>JACQRS010000069.1 GCA_016206385.1 Candidatus Rokuibacteriota bacterium
CCAGGGTCAGGCCGTGAGCCCGGCGGTTCACGAGGCCCAGGCGAAAACGGGAAAACGCTCGGGCAGCGCGGCCGTCACCAGGCTGCTCAAGGCTCGAGCACAGTCCACGCAGAAGGGCCGGACCACAACCCGCGGCACGACCCGGAGCACCACGCGGAGCACGACCACGACCGCGACCCGGTCGCCCGAGAACATGGGCCAGGCAGTCTCGACCGCGGCCCATCAGGGCAAGAGTACGGCTCGGGCCACCGGACAAAAGGTCGGGCCGGCCGTAAGTGGGGCCGTCCACGAGGCCCAGCAGGCCGCCCGAGACCGCCAGGCGGAGGCCGAGGCCGCCGGCGGAATCGCGACCGACACCACGGCCGGGCGAACGGGCTCGAGCACGGCCGCGAGCACAACCGTCGCCAACCCCACCCAGCCATAACGGAGAAGGGAGGAACCGAGAGTGATGGTGCAAACCGGACCGAAGGGATGGGTGATCTCGAGATGGCCCGTCGTCGCGTGGCTCGTCATTCTGCTCTGGGCTCCCTTCGCTGGCGCGGCGGGGATCCCGGCGCCCGAACGGGACCATCGCTCCGGGCAGGATGACCGGGAGGCACACCTTGCGGCCGTCCGCTCGGTCCTGGCAAGCAAGACCACGCAACCGGTGGTGCCGCAAAGGATGGAACGCAAGCTGTCGGCGGCGAGCGATGAGCAGCTTCGGCTCATCGGTTCCCTCGCCGAACGCATCGCCGACAGCAAGCCTACCGTGGCCGCAGACATCGCCCTTCTCCTCCTGACCGTCCTCATCGTGACGCTCTGATTCACTCCAGGGGCTGCCATCACGCTTCCGAGATGGAAGGTGCGGGCCTGAAGGGCGCAGCCCTTCAGGCTGCGGCGCGGCCGGGGGAGCCACCTCCCCGAGGGGCGATCCACGCGCCGGGCCGCTTGGTCCCCCTGGGAAGGAGGTGTGCGGCTGGGTGAAAATGCGATATCACCTAAGAGCCGCTCTCCGAACCCTCGCGCAGGGTGGAGTCCACGGCGCGTCGCGCCTCGGCGCCATCGCGCTGCGCGCGATGCGGGATGTGGCACCGGTCGTGTTCCACATCGGCGTGGTGATCCTGAGTGCCGGGATCGCGCTGTCCCTGCCCTCCCTCATGGGCCTCCTGGCCAGGGACCTGCTCGTCTACTGGGCGCTCGTCGAAAACGAAAACGTCTTCCTCGCAGCCCTGGAGATCGTGGTGGCGACCCTGCTGATCCTCTTCCTCAATGCGCTCCGATCATGGGCGCGGGATCGCAGGCTGGCCCGGATGGCCCGGGCGGCGGGGATGGTCTATTTCACCTCCAACAGACGGTTCATGGCGCGCAGGAGGTTCCGCAGACTGCGGGAGCGGCAGGGCATCGGAAAGGACGTCATGGTCATCGGGTCCACGGGCTTCAGGACGTTCGCCCATCCGGGAAGGGATCTGCACAACGTGATCAGGTACGCGCGGGGGGCGCGGATCATGCTCCTCAACCCGAACGGCGAGGGGGCGAGCACGCGCGCCAAGGCCATCCTCGATCCCGAGGTCACCCCCGAGAGGCTCAGGGCGCAGATCCGCGAGAGCATCGCCTTCCTCAAGGGGCTCAGGGCGGCCCAGAGAGACGTCAAACTCAAGCTGTACTCGGACCCGCCCTTCCTGAAGCTGGCCATCCTGGGGGACTACGTCTGGCTGCAGCACTACCATGCCGGCTTGGACGTGCAAGGCATGCCGGATTGCCTGTTCAGCTATGACCAGACCCCGCGGAGCCTGTACGTCATCTTCTATCAATACTTTCTGCGGCGGTGGAACGATGCGGATATCCCCGAGTACGACCTGGACAGGGACGAGCTGGTGTACCGGGACGGCGCGGGCAGTGAGAGAAAGCGGGAGGCGTTTTCCTGGGACGGTCCCTGAGCGGGAAGTTCCGCCGGCAGGCGGCGATGGGGACGCTGGCGTTACTGGAGGCTGCGAACCAGTTCTTCCGCCAGGATCTGGGCCTTCTCCGCGAGATTGGTGGCCCGCGGAAAGTCTCGGGCCGTGAGGGCCTCCCTGGCGTTGGCGAGGAAATTCCGAACGGTCGAGA
>JACQRS010000060.1 GCA_016206385.1 Candidatus Rokuibacteriota bacterium
ACTACAACTACCACCGGCTGCACGGCGAGATCGGCTGGCTGACGCCGGGAGAGCGCTTCGACGGCACTCCCTTCACCGACCGCGGCTTCGAGAACATCCCGGCGTTGGGCCACCTGACGACCGGGTTGGAGGATCTTCGTGCCGCCGCCTGAGCGTGTATCAGAGACCGCCGGGAACCTCACCTTAGGTTCCCGCTGCGGCCGAGTGGTGAACATGGCATCGGTCTCGAGCGTGGTCGGGATGGCCGGGCGGAGCCTGTACGGCTCGACAAGGCGCCGCTCATCCATCTCACGCGTGTCCTCGCGCTAGAGTTCGTCGCCGACCACGTGACCGTGAATGCGATCGCGCCCGGCCCGATCGACACCGAGATGACGCGGGACCTGTTTCGCCAGTCGCCGGAGCAGCGGGAGAGAGTGCTTTCCAGCATCCCAGCCGGCCAGGGCCAGCCCGATGAGATCGTCGCCGGGATGCTCTACCTCCTCTCACCAGAAGCCGCCTTCATGACGGGGCACGTGCTGTACATAGACGACGGCATGAGCGTCACCGGCGCGCACGGGAGGCCGTAGCGAGCGCTTTGTCGGCTGGTCGTGCTGAGTGCCGGGCTACGGCGACGAGGGGCTGCTCGGCTCTGGACCATTCGCCACGGCGGTGCCGGGCGCCCGCGTGGACTGCTCGACCACCTCAGCGATGTCCAGCACCCGCGTGGGTTCCTTGGAAGACCGCGCCCCCACGCCGTCCTCGAACATGACCGTGCAGAAGGGGCAGGCCGTGGCGATCGTGCGCGCGCCTGTCTGCAGGGCCTGGTCTGTCCGAGCGTGGTTGATGCGGCCACCGGCCACCTCCTCGAACCACATGTGGCCGCCACCGGCCCCGCAGCAGAAGCTGCGGTCGCGGGAGCGCTCCATCTCCAGGAGCCGAAGCCCGGGCACCGCTTGGAGCACGTCCCGCGGCGCCTCGTATCGGTCGTTGTAGCGGCCGAGGTAGCACGGGTCGTGGAACGTGACGACGTCCTCGAACTCGGCGGTCGTCCGCAGCCGCCCATCCGCCAGGAGCTGCTGGATCGCCTCGGAGTGGTGCAGCACCTCGAAGGTGCCGTCGAACTGCGGGTATTCGTTCTTCAGCGTGTTGAAGCAGTGCGGGCAGGCGGTGACGATGGTCTGGAAGCGGTAGCGCTTGAGCGTCTCGATGTTCTCCTGGGCCAGCGCCTGGAAGAGGTACTCGTGGCCCGCGCGGCGGGCGGGCTCGCCGGTACACTTCTCCTCGGTGCCGAGGATGGCGAAGTCCACTCCCGCGGCCCGAAGGAGCTTCACGACCGCGCGCGCGACTTTCTTGTTCCGCTCGTCGAAGGAGCCGTAGCACCCCACCCAGTAGAGGTACTCCGCCTGCCCGGCTTCGGCCATCAGCTTGACGCCCAGGTCCTTCGCCCAATCGGCCCTGGACTGCCAGGACATCTGCCAGGGGTTTCCGTTGTTCTCGAGATTCCTGAAGGTGGGCTTCAGCTCCTCGGGGAAGCGCGACTCGGTGAGGACCAGGTGGCGGCGCATGTCGATGATCTTCGGCACGTGATCGATGAACACCGGGCAGGCCTCCACGCACCAGCGGCAGGTGGTGCAGGCCCAGAGGACGTTGTCCGTGATCACCTCGCCCACCATGGGCTTCTCGGCGTGGCCGTCTCCGCCCTTGCCAAGGAGCCGCGGCGCCGCCTCCAGCAGATGCGCCTGAAGGTCCAGGATCAGGAGCTTCGGGTCGAGCTGCTTGCCGCTCACGTTGGCCGGGCACCCCGAGGTGCAGCGGCCGCACTCGGTGCAGTTGTAAAGGTCAAAGAGGTCCTTCCAGGTGAAGCCGGCGATGGTGCCGACGCCGAAGGTCTCGGCCTTCTCCAGGTCCAGCCCCGGAAACTCCCCCTTGGGAGTCAGCGGGGCGAAGAAGACGTTGAATGGCGCAGCCATGATGTGCAGGTGCTTGGAGTACGGGAGCCACACGAGGAACGCGAGGTGAATCACCGCATGGCTCCACCAGGAGAGGTGGAACAGCGCTCCCGCGGCGCCGGCGGAAAGCTCTCCGAGGAGGGCCGCCAGCGCGGTGCCGGCGAACGCCCACCGGTCGGTGGGCGCG
>JACQRS010000061.1 GCA_016206385.1 Candidatus Rokuibacteriota bacterium
ATCCGGGTCCCTCGTCTTGGGTGTGATGGTGATCCGGTGGGACGTCCACCATCGACGAGACATACAGGGGCTCGCGTTCCTCCTCCAGGAGACTGAGGCAAGGGTCATGTGTTGGAAGGCTGTGGCGAATCGTTGGAACCGGACTCCGGAGGATATCGTGACGGTCGATGGACGCGACGCGTGGGTGCGCGGATGTGTGGAATCGGAGCTGAGGCGGCAGGAGGGCTCAGCTCTGCGAAGTGCTCGTGATGGAGCGCTCATGAAGCCGGAAATGGTCAACCATGACCCGGCGGCACGCGGAGCCGATGGTCGCTGAGGGTCCCGGTGGGGAAGTACATCTACTGCATCACGGATGCGGCCGGGGAAGAAAGCTTCGGCCCCCTGGGAATCGGCGGGCGAGGGGATGAGCTCACCACCATCACCCATCGCGACATCGCCGCCGTGGTGAGTGAGTCACCGGTCAGGCGCTATCCGGTCTCTCGGGAGAACTCGCTTGCCCATGAGCGAGCGATCGAGGCCGTCTTCAAGCGCCACACCGTCCTCCCCGTCCGTTTCTGCACCATCGCGGAGGATGAGACCACGGTTCGCGCCATCCTCGAGCGGGAGTATGACGAGTTCAGGGCCCTCCTGAACGAGATGCGCGACAAGGTGGAGGTGGGGGTGAAGGCGATCTTTCACGAAACGCTCATCTACCGGGAGATCCTGGAGCAATACGGGGAGATCAGGCGGCGGAAGGAAGCCGTCGCCTCCCTGCCACCCTCGAAGATCCACCGGCAGCTCATGGAGATCGGCAGGATGGTGGAGGCCGCCCTGGAGGCCGAGAAGGCCCGGGTCCGCGAGGAGATCGTGGAAGCGCTCAGAGGGGTCTGTTGCGACTTCTGCCTCACCCATCGGCTCCTGGGGGAGCGGATGATCATGAACGCCGCATTTCTCATAGGGCGCGACGAGGAGGCCGCCTTTGACCGGGAAATGGACAGGCTGGCTGAGCGGTACGGGGAGATGGTGGCGTTCAAGTACGTCGGGGGGTTCCCGCCCTTTAACTTCGTCAACCTGGTCATTCAGGTCTCGCAAGGGGGGCACGACGGTGCCGAAGAACGCTCCTCTCGTAGAAACCCTCTTCGGCGGTAAGGAATCTCCAGGGGGAGCGTTGAATAGCTCGCGATGAGCGCCCGTGACGTCAGCCAGCTGAAATATCTGCGCGAGGCAAAGGTGCTAGAGGCCAGGTTCCGAAGCCTGCTGGATGTCCTTCCCGACGCGACGGTGATCGTCAATCGCGACGGCCGCATCGTCCTGCTCAACTCGCAGGGGGAGAAGCTCTTCGGCTATAGCCGGGACGAGCTGCTGGGCCGACCCGTGGAGCGGCTCGTGCCCGAGCGCTTCCGGGCCCGGCACCAGGACCACCGCACTGGCTACTTTGCCGACCCGCGCCCCCGGGCTCTGGGGACAGGCCTGGACCTCTACGGGCTTCGCAAGGACGGCACGGAGTTCCCGGCCCACATCAGCCTGCACCCCCTGGAGACGGAGGAAGGGGTCATCGTGATCGCTGCCGTCCGGGACATCACCGAGCACAAGCGGGCGGAGGCCGCGACCGCAGCGCTTGCCCGCGTGGGACACGAACTCGCCGCGACGCTCGACCGCGCAGAGGCAACCCATCAGATCATCTCGGCGGTGCACCGGTTGTTTGGGGTTCGCCGCTCAATTCTCTACGAGCTTGACCGTGCCTCGGGCTCGCTGGTGTGCGTGGCCACAGAGGGGATGGCTGACCCCCGGCAATGGCTCGGCCGCGTTATCCCGGCCGGCGCCGGCGTTGCGGGCCGGGCCGTCGCGGAAGGCCGCCCGATCTGGTCTGCCGATGTGCTTGCCGACCCACAGACCGAACTCCCCCAGTGGCTACGTGAGCGCATCCAGGAGGAAGGCTACTGGACAGTGGTCGGCGCCCCGCTGGCGGTCCGTGGAGCGACACTGGGGGCCGTGGTGTTGGGCGACAGCGCAGAACGGGTGTGGGCCGAAGAAGATCTCCGGCTCCTGACCGCCTTCGCAGACCTGGCGGCCCTGGCGCTTCAGAGGGCACGGCTCTATCAGCAGGCGGTGGCACGGAGCGAAAAGCTTACCGCGCTTAGCACGGTGGTCCAGCTCATCACCTCCGCTTCGGACAGCAGGGAGGTCGTTCAGGCGGTCGCTGACGCCGCGGTGGCCC
The DNA here is from genome assembly GCA_016206385.1 of Candidatus Rokuibacteriota bacterium. Classification (GTDB taxonomy): domain Bacteria; phylum Methylomirabilota; class Methylomirabilia; order Rokubacteriales; family CSP1-6; genus JACQWB01. Next base: position 2,198 of record JACQRS010000061.1, read on the forward strand.
TCATGGGAGCGCTGGCGGCCCGGCTGTGGGTCGATGACCCCGAAGCTCGCGTCCTTCGGGTCCAAGGGGACGCCGGACTCGATCCCAACTTGGTGCAAGCGGCGTCAGACGTTTCGGTCCTCGCCTATGGCGCGGGGTTGGGGGGCCAGGTCTTTGAGTCGCGAGTGCCGGAATACGTGGAGGACGTCCAGCAGGATCCTCGCTGGCTCGACCAGCGCCTGGCCCGAGGGGCCGGGCTTCACGCGGGGGCGGGCATCCCGCTCATCACGCGAGGTGAGGTGTTGGGAGTGCTGGTGATCCTGCTCGCCGAGCCGCGCCGGTTCACCCCGGAGGAAAAGGAGCTCATGGGCCTGCTGGCCGACCACGCGGCCATCGCTCTCGAGAACGCCCGGGTCTACCAGCAGCTCAAGGGCCAGGTCGAAGAGCTTCAGCGAAGTCAGGCGCAACTCCTCCAGACCGAGAAGCTGGCCGCCATGGGCTCGCTCCTGGCGGGCGTCGCCCACGAGCTGAACAACCCCCTGTCCGTCGTGCTTGGCCTCGCAAGCTTCCTCCGCCAGGCGGTCAAGGACGGGCCGCTCGCGGAGCCGAAGGGGGACATCGCCGAGGCCGCGGAGCGCTGCGCGCGCATCGTGACAAACTTCCTCGCCCTGGCGCGCCGGCAACCGCCCGAGCGGCGCAAGGTCCAGCTCAACCGGGTGTGCGAAGAGGCGGTTGAGCTGCTGGCCTACTCCCTCCGGGTAGACAACGTGGAGCTGACTCTGGAGTTGGCGGAGGATCTCCCCACCCTCTGGGCCGATCCCCACCAGCTCCACCAGGTGCTCGTGAATCTCATGACCAATGCCCACCACGCGATGCGAGAGAGCCCTCCGCCTCGCCGGCTCACCCTGACCACACGGCACGACCCCGCGCAGGCGAGGATCTGCCTCCAGGTGGTCGACACGGGCCCAGGGATCCCACCCGAAATCCAGCGGCGCATCTTCGAGCCGTTCTTCACCACCAAGCCCCTGGGCCAGGGCACCGGATTAGGACTCTCTATCTGCCACGGAATCGTCGAGAGCCATGGGGGGAGCATCCGGCTGGAGAGCCAGCCCGGGCAGGGGGCCGTCTTCGTGGTCGACCTGCCGGTGGTGGCGCCGCCAACGGGCGAGCAGGAGGCTGGCGTGCCGGAGGCCGAGGTACCTATCCGGGAGAAGAGCATCCTGGTGGTTGACGATGAACCCATGGTCGCGGGCATGCTGGCGACGCTCCTCTCCCTCGACGGCCATCACGTGGACACGGCCAGGGGCGGAGCTGCCGCCCTGGAGAAGCTCCAGCAGCAGGGCTACGACCTCATCATGAGCGACATGAAGATGCCCGAGCTGGACGGGCCAGGGCTCTACCGGGCAGTGGAGCGCCAGTACCCGGCGCTCTGCCAGCGGTTCATCTTCCTCACCGGCGACACGCTGGGCCCAGAGACCAGGGCGTTCCTGGAGCAGACGGGGGCGCCCACTCTGGTCAAGCCCTTCGTACTCGCGGAGGTCCAGCGGGTCGTTCGGCAGGCCTTACACAAACGCCCGTGGCGGGAACGCACCCGGCGCCCCGGGCTCACACGGGAGGACGACGATGCCAGAGGGACCCCCGCGCAGGACAGTGCTGGTTGCTGACGATGACGCGGACGAGCGCGAGATGATGGGGGAGTATCTTCGCTCGCGGGGCTTCGAGGTGGTGGAGGCAGGCAACGGCGTCGAGGCCCTGGTCCAGTTCAAGCAGATTTGGCCGACGCGTGTGGTGCTCGATCTCCTGATGCCGCGGCTGGGGGGGCTCGACGCCATCAAGCGGATCCGGGCGTTCGATCCCGGGACCACCGTGGTCGTCGTGACCGGGGTCGAGGACGCCGAGCTCGAGCGCCAGGCCCTCGCCCTCGGCGCCGCGCGGGTCCTCCGGAAGCCCGTGGCGCTGGCCGACCTCGTGGCAGCGCTTGAGAGCGGAAAGGCTCAACCGGTCGGATCCGCCGACGCCTCAACGCCCGCACCTGAACCCTCATCCTCTGTCTCCGAGCCGGCCCTAGCGGGGCGGCTTCTTGTCGTGGATGACGAGCCGCCGGTGTGCAGAATGCTGGAAAGGCTCTTCACCCAGAAGGGCTACCGGACGCGCTGGGCGGCGGACGGCGCCGCGGCGCTACGGGCCGTGATCAAAGAGGCCCCGGACGTTGTGCTCCTCGACATCGTCATGCCCCGGCTCGGCGGCATCGAGGCCCTCACGGCCATCCGCGCGATTGCCCCCGGCGTCCAGGTGATCATGGTCAGCGGCCAGGCCGACTTCGAGGTCGCAAAGCGGGCGCTGGCCTACGGCGCCTTTGACTACGTCACCAAGCCCATCGATCCCGGACACCTCTGTATGACTGTGGAGGCGGCGCTGGCGTGGAAAGGGCTGGACGCAGGGGTAGCCGCCACAGGGAGGGAGCACTGAGCAAAGCGAGTTTCTGCGCTTCCTCCGGCCGCACGGCATGCCGGCCCGGATTGGGAGGCTCAAGAACTAGTAGAGGGGGGATGCATGCTCCTCATTGACGATCTCCTCGCGCTCCCCTTCAGGGGATTCCTGGGCGTCTTCCGGAAGATCCAGGAGATGGTCGACCGGGAGCTGACCGATGAGGGGTACATCCAGGAGCAACTCCTCGAGATCCAGCTTCGCTACGAGATGGACGAAATCGGTGAGGCGGAGTACGCCCAGCAGGCGGCTGAGTGGGAAGCGAAGCTCAATGCCGTCCGACAAGCCGAGGAAGAGGCGGGGTCGATGGCAGACGAATCAGCCCCAGGCTCGGGGGTGACCGCCGGGGTCGATGCCGTCGCGGAGAAGCCGCGGGCCGCCTGAGGGGGTGGCGATGAGGATCGAAGAAGTGGATCGCGTGGTGCAGGATTTTCTGCGGGAGGTCCTGAAGAAGGAGGGGACTATCGTCAAGACGAGCAAGACCTCCGAAGGCTGGGAAGTGCAGATGGAGGTCATTGAAGAGAACGCATATACGAAGGCTCTGGGGATCCGGGCCAGAGTCATGGACAGGAACATCTACGAGGCAAAGCTCAGCGACGACCTGGAGGTCGTCTCCTTCGCACGGGTCAGGCAGGGCCTGGTCACCAGCCGAGCAAGTTGAGAGGAGGCAAACGATGGGGGCGTTCAAATGTCCGGGCTGCGGGGAGACCACGTGGGGAGCCCTGAAGTACTGCCCGAAGTGCGGAGAGCCGTTAACCCGGCAATGCCCGGAGTGCGGAGGGACCTGGCGATACATCTACGAGGACGACTATACGTTCTGCCCGGGCTGCGGGGCCAGGGTCGAGCGCGCGCGAGCGAGAGGATAAGGGACGCCCATGCCACAGTCACAAGCCGTCCCTCACAGCGTTCAGACCACAAACTTGGCCGACATCCTGGAGCGCGTACTCGACAAAGGCATCGTCATCGCCGGGGATATCAAGATCAGTCTGGCCGACATTGAGCTTTTGACCATCAAGATCCGGCTCCTGATCGCCTCGGTGGAGAAGGCCAAGGAAATAGGAATCGACTGGTGGCAAAGTGACCCCGCCCTCTCCTCAAAGGCCCGGGCGATGGAGGAGGAGAACCGAACCCTGAAGGAGCGGCTGGACCGACTCGAAGCGCGCCTCGGCGGCTGAGGGAGGGATCTATGGCGGAGCGAAAAGGCAAGGGCGGATTCGGCCTCGGCGATCTCTTCAGGGGGATCGGTGACCTCATCGAGCTCCTCAAGGAGATGGAGGCGGAGGGGAAGACCGA
>JACQRS010000082.1 GCA_016206385.1 Candidatus Rokuibacteriota bacterium
CGACGCCGGCGATGCGGGAGTTTCGCCTCTACCAGGCCGAGCACCTGCTCAGGCAGTACGGCTTTCGCTTCGAGGAGCTTCCGTTTGACCCCGACGGCAACCTCCCTCTGGACCACGACCCCAAGACCGCCTGGGCTTTGAGCCACGCCGAGGTCTTCCCGCTGGATGTGAGGAGGGCGCCCTACGAGCTGCTCCTCAGGGTGCCCGGGATCGGGCCGAAGGCCGCGCTGACCCTGGTCGAGCAACGACGGCGGAGCGTGATCCGGGGGCTCGAGGATTTGAGACGCATCGGCGTGGACACCCACCGCGCGGGCTACTTTCTCACGCTCAGGGGGCGGCGCCTCGCCCCGGCGCTCCCGCCCCACCAGCTCCGCCTCTTCCCCCACGGCCAGCACCTCACGCAGGCGCCCTGGAAGACCGAGGTCCCCCCATGCGCGTACCGGTAAGGTCGATGAAGCGCGAGCGGCCTTCGTCAGACGACGGCATGAGGGAGGACTGTCAGCGGGGGAGTACCGGAGAATCATTCAATCTCGATGCCGACTGGGCCCGCTATCTGGTCGTGGAGGTCACGAACTCGCTCATTCAGGAGGGAGCCCGTCTCGCCGAAGCCCATCGGCTGAGGGCTTACGATGCAGTCCATTTGGCTTCTGCGGCTTTCGTCCATCGCCAGCTCGCAGAGCGAGTCGTCTTTGCCTCCTGGGACCTGAACCTCGAAAAGGTGGCGAAACGGGAAGGCTTTGAGTTGCTCCGATCTGGACTGTAGCGATGCCTGCCTTTAACCTGCTCGTGGCCCTTATGCTGGGCCACCTCGCCGTGATGTCCTGCGAGGCCAAGCAAGATAATGCGCCGGCTGCCGCGCCGCTGCCCAGGCATCAAAGTCGTTTCAGAACAGGAAGATACGGCATATGCAAGGGTGAGTACCTCTGTTCAGGCCTGCATGGTGAGGTCGATACTGGGTCTCCGGTGGGCCGGGAATCCTGATAATGCCGCGGTACACACCCAGTCGCGGCGATGTGGTCTGACACGCTCCGACGAAATCCGGGCCGTCCAACTATGTAGACGGGGAACGCGATGAGGGTCGCTTTTGTTTTTGCGCTGGACTACGCATCAGATGTTGCGGTTCAGCAAGGAGTCCTGGTGATCTGCGCATGCGGACCGAGCGTGCTCGTGAAGGATTCTCGATAAGGCGTGAAGCTGCGGCCTGGCCGGCATCGTGGAGTCTTTCAGAGCTCGCCGGGCGGCTGGTGGAGATCTCCGGGGCGGGCGCGACGGCGGCGCTCACGCTGGCTTTCGGGCTGGTGCTGGAGGCGCAGCGGGAGGGGGAGCCGGTGGCCTGGGTCACGACGACGGAGACCTCCTTCTATCCGCCTGATACGGCGGAGGGAGGAGTTGATCTCGACGCGCTCGTCGTCGTCCGCGTTCCCGAGGCGCGGGCAATGGCCCGGGCGGCGGAGCGGCTTGCGCGGTCAGGCGCCTTCGGCCTGGTCGTGCTCGACCTGGGCGCTACCGGGGTCCCGACGCCGCTCCAGGCGCGCCTGGCAGGGCTGGCCCAGAGGCACCACACCGCGCTGGTCTGCCTGACCGAAAAAGAAAGCACCACCCCCTCGCTCGGGTCGCTCGTTTCGCTGAGGGTCCAGGCTCAGCGGAAGCGGATTTCCGAAGACCGGTTTGCCTGCGAGCTTCCCGCTCTCAAGGACAAGCGCCGGGGGCCGACCTGGGCCCACACCGAGGTGTGCCGTGGACCGGCTGGCCTGCGTTAATCTCCCGGCGTTCCCGCTCCAGCTTCTGCTGTGGCGCCATCCCGAATGGGCCACCCATCCTGTGGCTGTGGTCGTCGAGGACAAGCCGCAGGGGCTCATCCTCTGGGTGAACGAGAAGGCCCGGCAGGCTGGCGTGCTTCCTGGCTTGCGCTACGTCGCAGGCTCCTCCCTGGCGCTCGACCTGCGCGCTGGGGTGGTCCCGTCTGGCGAGATCGCCGCTGAGGTCGCGGCGCTCACCGAGCGGCTCATGCGCTTCACCCCAGAGGTCGAGCCAGCCTCCGAAGAGCCTGGAGTCTTCTGGCTCGATGCGGCCGGCCTGGATTTTCTCTGCGCGTCCCTCGAGGAGTGGGCGCGCTCGATCGCTGTCGATCTCGGAAGCGCCGGCTTCAACGCGACGATGGTCGTGGGCTTCACGCGCTTTGGCACCTACGCGGTGGCTAGGGCGCGGGAGGGAATCGTGGTGTTCGAGGACTCCGCCCATGAGCGTGCGTCGGCGGAGCAGGTTCAGCTCGACCGTCTGAACCTCAACCCCGACCTCCGCGACCTGCTCTCCCAGCTCGAGGTGAAGACGGTTGGCGCGCTGCTCTCCCTTCCCCCAGGAGGGCTCCACGAACGCTTCGGGCCGGAGATCTACCGC
>JACQRS010000080.1 GCA_016206385.1 Candidatus Rokuibacteriota bacterium
CCCGTTGTGCACCCAGTAGCGGGCGAACGGCCGGCCGGTGTCGGCCTCGGTCTGGGCGATCTCGCACTCGTGGTGGGGGAAGATGAGGTCGGCTCCGCCGCCGTGGATGTCGAGCGACTCGCCGAGATAGTGCGTCGACATGACGGAGCACTCGATGTGCCAGCCCGGCCGACCCGCTCCCCACGGGCTCGGCCAGGAGGGCTCGCCGGGCTTGGCCGCTTTCCAGAGGGCGAAGTCGCGCGGGTCGCGCTTTCGCTCGTCTACCTCCACCCGGGCCCCGGCCAGCAGCTCATCGAGGTTCTTGCCGCTGAGCCGCCCGTAGCGGGGGAAACGGGCGATCTCGAAGTAGACGTCGCCGTCCACGACGTAGGCGTAGCCCTTGGCCACCAGCCTCTCGATCAGCGCCACCATGGCGGGGACGTGGTCGGTGGCCTTGGGGTCGTGGTAGACGATGCCCGGCGGCGCCGGCAGGACGCCGAGCGCCTCCATCTCGGCCCGGAACGCGCCGATGTACCGTTCGGAGATCTCGGCCGCAGGCACGCCCTCCTGCTGCGCTCGCCGGATGATCCTGTCGTCCACGTCGGTGAAGTTGCGCACGAACGTCACCCGGTAGCCCCGGAAGGCGAGGTAGCGGCAGATCACGTCGAACACCATCGCGCTGCGGGCGTGGCCCACGTGGCAGAGGTCGTAGACGGTGACCCCGCAAGAGTAGATGCGGACCTCGCCTGGGTAGAGGGGAACGAACTCCTCCTTCTTCCGTGCGAGCGTGTTGTAGATCCGGAGCGGCATCGCTCCGCCTAGGAGGCGATGGGCGCGGCCTGCGTCAGGGCCCGCTCGACCCGTCGGAGCGCGGCGGCAGGACCGATCACCCAGAGGAGCGTGGCGACGGGCAGGCCCTGCGGGCGCCCGGTCAGGGCCACGCGGATGGCGTGCATCATGGCACGCTTCCTGACGTTCAGGGTCCCCTCGAGCCGATCCAAAAGGAGGCGCGCCTCGGCCTCGCTCGGAAGGGCGGCGCCGCGCAGCGCCGACCTGAGCCCTTCCAGCACAGCGCGATCCACCGTCGAAAGCGGGCGCAAATCCGCGATCGGCTCCCGGCTCACCTCGCCCACCTGTTCAATGACCTCGCGCAGGCTCGACGCCTCCCGCTTGACCGCGTGGAGGGCGCGCTCGACGACGGCCGGCTCCACTCCCGGCACCCCCGCCACCACTTCGGGGAGCAGGCGCTCGACCGGGAGCCGGCGGAGGTGCTGGCGGTTGAACCAGGACAGGCGCTCCGGGTCGAAGCGCGCCGGCGAGCGGGAGACGCGGTCGAGAGAAAAGAGCTGGCTCAGGAGCGCCAGATCCATCACCTCCGTCTGTCCGGCTGGCGGGGACCACCCGAGCAGCGCCAGGTAGCTGACCAGCGCTTCGGGGAGAATGGCGCTCCTCCGGTGCTCCTCCACGGTCGCCGCCCCGTGTCGCTTTGACAGGGGGGTGCCGTCCTGCCCATGGATCAGGGGGAGGTGCGCATACATGGCGGGCTCAAGCTCCAAGGTTCGCGCGAGGGCCATCTGCCGCGGCGTGTTCGCCAGGTGATCGTCTCCGCGGATCACATGGGTGACGCTCATCCAGGAGTCGTCCACCACGGCGGCCGGTTCCCCGGCGGAGCGCCGACGTCTCGCCTCGTCCGGCGGGATCGCGCGGCACCGGCCGTCATAGCGTGGTGGAAGCCCTCGCGCGAGCTGCTCCTGCCGCTGGGCCTCCAGGGCCTCGGGCGTGCAGAAGCAGTAGTCAGCGGTCCCGCCGGCGAGGAGGCGCTCCGCTGCGCTCCGGTAGGCATCAAGCCGCTCCGACTGGCGAACCGGCGCCTCGTCCCAGGAGAGGCCGAGCCAGGCAAGGTCCGACATGATCGCCGATTCCCATCGAGGGGACGAACGCTCCGGGTCGGTGTCCTCGATCCGAAGCAGGAAGCGGCCACCATGCTTCCTGGCGAAGAGCCAGTTGAAGGGCGCCGTGCGCGCGCTGCCCAGGTGGAGTGGGCCCGTGGGGCTGGGACCAAACCGCACCCAGACACTCATTCGGCGACCTCGAGGCTCACCACCGCCAGGGCGGCAATCCCTTCCTGGCGTCCCAGGAGCCCGAGCCCCTCCGGGCTTTTGGCCTTGACGCTCACGCGCTGAGGATCCACTCCCAGGGTCTCGGCCAAGCGCTTGGCCATGTCGGGAAGCCACGGGGCCAGGCGCGGGGCCTGGGCCAGGACCGTGGCGTCCACGTTCACGATCCGCGCCCCGCGGGTCGCCACCAGCGCCAGGACCTGGCGCAGAAGGCTCAGGCTCGAGATTCCCCTGTAGCGCGGGTCGGTGTCAGGGAAGTGACGGCCGAGGTCTCCCAGGGCGAGCGCGCCCAGCATGGCCTCGGCGACCGCGTGGGAGAGCACGTCGGCATCCGAATGACCACCGAGCCCGCGCTCGGACGGAACCGCGACCCCGCCCAGGACGAGCGGGCGATCGGTGGCTGTCGGATGGAGGTCAAAGCCGAGCCCGACCCGGTTCACCGCCTGCCCCGCGCCGCAAACGTCCTGGCCCGCGCCAGATCCGCCGGAGTCGTGATCTTGAAGTTCTCGGGGAGGCCCGGCACCATGCGCACGGGGATCCCGAGCCGCTCAACGAGCACCGCGTCGTCGGTGCCGACGAAGCCGCCGCTCCGAGCTTTCTCGTGCGCCTCCCAGAGGAGGGAACGGTGAAAGGCCTGAGGGGTCTGAACGAGCCAGAGGCCCTCCCGCTCCACCGTGGCCTCCACCTTCCCGTCGTGGACCTGCTTGACCGTCTCCACCACCGGAACCCCGCAGCTGGCGGCTCCGTGACGCCGGGCAGCTCCGATCACGCGCCGCACGAGGGAACCGGTAATGAAAGGCCGGACCGCGTCGTGGACCACCACGAGGGAGGTCGATGCCGGGACCACCTGGAGCGCGAGCCAGACCGACTCCTGCCGCTCCCTGCCGCCGGGCACCACGGCAACGATACGCGGCACCCGAAATCGCTCGAGCAGGCGACGGGTGGCCCCCACCGCCTCGGGTGGCGCGGCCACCACAATTCCCCCGACCTCGCGAACGCCCGCGAGCACCCGGAGGGTCCTCACGACGAGCGGCGCCCTGCCCACGGAGAGGAACTGCTTGGGCCGGCGGCGGCCCAGGCGGCTGCCACTCCCCGCGGCGGGGACGATCGCCACCGTCGTCATCAGCCGCGCCCTCCTGAGACCATCTCTTCCTCCTTCGGGCGCGTGAAGATCATCCGGCCCGCGGTGGTCTGGAGCACGCTGGTCACCATCACGTCCACGCTCTGCCCCAGGTACTTCTTGCCGTGGTCTACCACCACCATCGTCCCGTCGTCCAGGTAGGCCACGCCCTGCCCCGACTCCTTGCCCTCCTTGAGCACGTGCACGTGCATGAGCTCACCGGGCAGCACCACCGGCTTCAGCGCGTTGGCCAGCTCGTTGATGTTGAGCACGGGCACCCCGGACAGCTCAGCCACCTTGTTCAGGTTGTAATCGTTCGTGATAATCTTGCCCCCCAGGGTCCGGGCCACCTCGATGAGCTTCCGGTCGACCTCGCGGGTCTGCGGGAAGTCCAGGTCGTGGATCTGCACCTTGACCTTGCGGATCCGCTGGATCCGCTGCAACACGTCGAACCCGCGCTTGCCACGCGTGCGCCGGAGGCTGTCGGAAGAGTCGGCGATCTGCTGGAGTTCGCGCAGCACGAACTGGGGCACCACGAGGGTTCCCTCGAGGAAGCCGGTCTCGCAGATGTCGGCGATGCGCCCCTCGATGATGACCGAGGTGTCGAGGATCTTGTAGACGTCGCCGCGCGCCGCCACCTTCGGGAAGAGCCTGGCCGAAAGCCCCTCCAGTTCCTCCCCTTTCCGGAGCAGCACCGCCGCCCCCGCATAGCCCAGGAGGAGCGCCAGCGCCCCGCGCAGGGCTCCCCCCGTGGGGACGAAGGCAGTCAACGCGGTCCCGACGCCTAGCCCCGTCGCGAGCCCGGCGAGCCCGCCCACCGCGCCCCAGAAGAGGCGCTCCACGGGCAGCCGCCCAACCCCCCACTCAAGAAGCAGAACCAGCCCGCCGGCCAGAAGCCCCCAGAGGACCAACAGCGGCCACGGCTCGGCAGCGCCGAAGGACGGGCCGAGCCCAACCGCGGCGGCCGCCGCCAGCACGAGCAGAATGACGCGTGCAATGATGATCGTCATAGCCTCCCTCGAGTCGGATGAATAAAAAATGGATCATGAGCCGAGCAGCGCTTGGATTGCCTCATCGATTGACGCCACCCCCTGCACGTTCACCGGGAGCGCGACCCGCTCTGAGAGGTTGTTCTGCGGGACGACCGCGGCCTGAAACCCGAGCGCCGCCGCCTCCCGGAGCCGCTCCGGGAGCCCGGTGACGGCCCGGACCTCGCCGGTGAGCCCCACTTCACCGAGCACAAGCAGATCGCCCGGCACGGGACGGTCCATGTAGCTCGAAGCCGCGGCGACCACCACGCCCAGATCCGCGGCCGGCTCCGTCACCCGTCCCCCTCCCGCCACGTTCACGAAGACATCCTGGGTCTGGAGCGGCACGCCGACGCGCTTCTCGAGGACCGCCAGAAGCAGGCAGACGCGGTTGTAATCCGCACCCAGCACGGTGCGGCGGGGCGTCCCGAAGCTGGCGGGGCTCACCAGGACCTGGAGCTCGAGGAGGAGCGGCCGGGTCCCCTCGAGGCTCGACACGATCACCGAGCCCGGAGCCCCCTGCGGTCGCTCGGCCAGGAAGAAGCTGGAGGGATTTTTCACCTCGGTCAGCCCCCGCTCGCTCATCTCGAAGACACCGATCTCGTTGGTGGAGCCGAACCGGTTCTTCACCGCTCGGAGCACGCGGTAGGCGTGATGGCGCTCCCCCTCGAAGTAGAGGACCGTGTCCACCAGGTGCTCGAGGACGCGGGGCCCGGCCAGGGCACCCTCCTTGGTCACGTGGCCTACGAGGAATACGGCGATCCCCTTCGCCTTGGCCAGGAGCATCAGGCGGTTGCCGCACTCCCTCACCTGGCTCACGCTCCCCGGCGCCGATTCCAGGTCCGGCAGGTAGGCGGTCTGGATCGAATCCACCACCAGCACCTTCGGCTTGAGGCTGTCCACGTGCGCCTCGACGCCGTGGAGGTCGGTCTCGGCCAGGAGGTAGAGCCCGCGCGGCGAGATCCCGAGCCGCTCGGCTCTCAGCTTGACCTGTGCTCCCGACTCCTCCCCTGAGACGTAGAGCACCGGCCCGTCCAACTCGGCGAGGGCGCGGCACGCCTGGAGGAGGAGCGTGCTCTTCCCGATCCCTGGGTCCCCACCGATCAGGATGAGTGAGCCGCGTACCACACCGCCGCCCAGCACCCGATCCAGCTCCGCGATGCCGGTCGTCACGCGCGTCTCGGCGTCCAGCTTGATCTCACTCAAGAGGACCGGCTGGCTTCCCGGCGCGATTGAAGGACGCTCGCCCCGCTGCGGCGCCAGTCGCTCCTCGATCAACTCGCGAAACACATTCTCGGTACGCTTGCAATCCGGACAGGTGCCGGGCTTGGGCGAGGCGAAGCCGCAGGCCTGACAGCGGTACACGGAGCTGTCCCTCGGCATCACTTGACCCCTTTCTGGATTGTCGAGCGGATCAGGTATCGAAGGATCGCGCTGCGCTGGGCTCCCTCGAGGAACGCGGCCAGGTTCTCGTAGACCGTGGGATCCTCGAGGAGCCCACCCAGCGTTCCCTCACCCGCCCGCAGCCGATCGGTGATGGCCCTGAGATTCGCCACGGCCACCTTGAAGTCCTGTGTCGCCTCGCCCAGGGGCCCCTCGCCGTCGTCTCTCAGGAGGGCGCCCGCGACGCCTTTGCCCTGGGCCAGGCGCTCTGAGACCTCCCTGAAGTTCCGGGCCAGCGCCTGGAGATCGTCCAGCACGCCTTTGTAGCGCGGATCCAGGAGCAGGGCGGCCAGAAGTGACTCGGAGCTTTTCGCCTTCTCGGTCATCTGGCTCAGGGCGTCGACGGCCTCGAGCAGCCGGCGGGCCGCGCGGCCGCTCTCGGCTGAGAGGAGCACCGACACCGCGTGCTCGCCCCGCTCGGCCTGGGTCAGGAGCCGCTCGGTCCGAGCCAGCAGCGCGTGGAGCTGCCTGAGCGCCTCGGGCTCCTCGTAGACGAGGGCGTGGAGCCATCCCTTCCCCTTCTCCACCTGCTCGGTGACCCGCCCGACCTGCTCGGCGGCCCGGTGGGTGGACCTGAGCGTGGCGGACAGGTTCTCGAGTGTCCCGGCCTTGTTGAAAGCCTCGACGGCCGAGTTCAGGTTGGCCGACAGGCCGCTGACGTTTTTCAGGATCTCAACGCTTTCTCCGGCCAGCCGGGCGAGCTCCACAGGATCCCGGGTGACGATGGCCTCCCCGGGTTTGAGCGCGGGCGCGCCCGCGCTGCCGAGGGAGATCTCGACGAGCTTGTCGCCCAGGAGCCCCTGGGTCTCGATCCTGGCCACAGAGTCCTTTCGGATCCGGTCGCCGAAGCGCCGGGCGATGGTCAGCGTGACCCGCACCTTCTGCCCCGGCGCCTCGGGGAGCGTCACGCGCGAGACCCGGCCGATCTGGACTCCGGCCAACCGAACCGTGGCGCCCGAGATGAGCCCTCCGACCTCGGTGAACTCGGCCACCAGGTTGTACTTGGGCTCAAAGAGACGCGCCTGGGCGCCCAGCAGATAGACGAGCCCGAGGAAGACCGCCAGCGAGACCAGGATGAAGACCCCGATCCTGATCTGGTAAGCGGGCTGGCGCCGGTCCTCTCTGGCCATCCTCAGGAGCCCCTCAGCTCGCCGGTCAGGAACGCGTGGACGGCGGCGTTCGTGGATCGGTGGATCTCGGCGGGAGAACCCGTCGCCACGAACTGTCCCTCGTGGAGGATCGCCATCTGGTCGGCGGCGATGCCGGCGAACTCGGAGTCGTGGGTCACCACGATGGCGGTGTCGCAGACGCCGGTGCGAAGCTGGGCGATCAGCTCCGCCACCAGCCGGGCGTTGGTCGGATCCAGCCCGGCGGTGGGCTCGTCGAAGAACACCACCTCGGGCTCCAGTACCAGGGCCCGCGCGATCCCCACGCGCTTTCGCATCCCGCCCGAGAGCTCCGCCGGCAGCAGCTCCTCGGTCTCCGTCAGCCCGACCAGGGAGAGGAAGGTCTGCACGCGGTCGGCGATCTCCTCCTCGCCCAGGCCCGTGTGCTCCCGAAGCGGGTAGGCCACGTTCTCGAAGACGGAGAGCGAGTCAAAGAGGGCGGCGGTCTGAAAGACGAACCCCGTCCGCCGGCGGAAGGGGAGCATCTGCTCCTCCCTCAGATGGTCGATGCGATGGCCGAAGAGCCGGATCTCGCCGGCGTCGGGCCGGATCAGCCCGGCGATCAGCCGAAGGAGCACGGTCTTGCCCTGCCCGCTCGGCCCCATGACGGCCAGCGTGGTCCCCCGTGGAAGCGTCAGGCTCACCCCCCGGAGCACCTCGTGCCCCTCGAAGACCTTCCAGACTCCCCGGACCTCGACCACCGGCTCACCCATGGCTCACCAGAAGAGAGACAGAAAGAGCTTGGTCAGGAAGAAGTCGGCGATGATGACCGCCATCGTGACCTGCACCACGGTCCCCGTCGTCGCGCGGCCGAGCCCTTCGGTGCCGCCCATCGTCGAGAGGCCGTTGTAGCAGCCGATCAGCGTCACGATGCCGGCGAAGAAGAAGCTCTTGCCGAGCCCCGTGAGGAAGTCGCGCAGCACCACCCAGTAGAGCATGTTGTTCCAGTACACGTATGGGTCCACGTGCCGCTCCCAGACCGCGATCACCATTCCGCCCACGAGCCCGATCGCGTCGGCCAGCACGGTGAGGAGCGGGAAGACCAGGAGCGCCGCCAGGAACCGGGGCACGATGAGCTTCTGGATGTAGTTGACCCCGATGGCGCGGAGCGCGTCGATCTGCTCGGTCTCCTTCATGGCTCCCAGCTCGGCCGTGATCCCCGAGGCCACCTTTCCGCCCACCAGGATGGCGGTGAGGACGGGCCCGAGCTCGCGGAGAATGGACAGGGCCACCACGGCGCCCACGTAGTTCTCAGCGCCAAAGCGCTCCATGTTCACCGCGGCCTGAAGCGCCAGCACCATCCCGGTGAACACGGCCGCCGTCACGGCCACGGCCAGGGAGCGAACCCCGATGGCGTCGATCTCTCGGGCAACCAGCCGCCAGTAGCCGGGCGGCAGGGCCAGGTTGCGCAGCACCTGAACGGTGAGGAGGCCGAGCCCGCCGGACCAGACGGCCGCCTCTCGCCCGTGGACCCTCACGTAGGCTCCCATCGTCATCGCCCATCCCCTCTCAGCGGCTGGCGAAGCTCTCCACGAATCTCAGAAACTCCGAGTGACCCGCGGCAAACTCGGCCGGCGCTGCCGCGTAGACCAGATCGTAGACACACCCCTCACCTTTCAGAACGAAGGCCTCCACCTTGACCGGCGTGCCATCCAGGCGCCCTTCGAGGAGCAGCCGTACGCCGACTTGCCCCGCCACGGTGACCTCGCCGTACTCGAGGAGCTTCCGCGCCTCCAGGCCGAAGGTGAGGTGACGGGCCAGCACCGGGAGCGCCCGGGCCGGCACCTTGCCCTCGCACGTGGCATGAGCCAGGATGCCAGCCTTCGACCCGGCGCGCCCCAGCTCCAGGTCAGCCCGGCCGTCCGTGGAGACTTGCCACGCGCCCGGCGGCAAGCTCACCCGGTACCCCTTGGAGGAGTAAAACACCCCGCCCTCGATCCGGCTTCCGCCGCACGCCGTCAATCCAAGGACGAGCAGCAGGGCGCCCCGGCTGAGCCGGCCGCGACGGGATACGGCTCTCAGCCCGCGCTCTCCCCGAGCTCGCCCACGCCTCTGGCGTGGGTCCCTGGATGGCGGCGGACCAGCTCCTCGAAGAGCCGTCGGAGCGGGATCCCTCGCCCGCCGAGGAGCACCATCGTGTGGAACCAGAGGTCAGCCACCTCGGACACCAGCCGCTCGTCGCTCTCCCCCGCGAGTGCCGCCGTAACCACCTCCGTGGCCTCCTCGCCGACCTTCCGGCAGATGGCAGGCTCCCCTTGGGCCAGAAGCCCGGCCACATAGGAACCCGGCCGGGGCTCGGCCTTCCGCGACTGGATCACCCGCTCCACCACGTCCAGGATCTGGGGCCCGGCCCACTGAGCCCGGGGCTCGCCCTCTGCATTGAGACGCGAAAAGAAGCACGTGCGGCTCCCGGTGTGGCACGCCGCGCCCTCCTGGTGGACGAGCACCAGGAGGGTGTCCCGGTCGCAGTCCGCATAGACGACCTCCACGTGCTGGACGTGCCCTGATGTCTCGCCCTTCTGCCAGAGCGCCTGGCGCGAGCGCGACCAGAAGTGGGTGAGGCCGGTCCGCCGGGTGGCCTCGAGCGCCGGGCGGTCCATCCAGGCCACCATCAGGACCTCGCCGGTCTCCGCCTCCTGGACCACAGCGGGGATCAGCCCCTGGGCATCAAATTTGAGCTCGTCAACCTGAATCAACCGGTCCCTTCCCTGACTACTCATCGAGCCTCACGGGGACACCGCGCCCGCTCAGATAGGCCTTCGCCTCCCTCACCGTGTAGGGGCCGAAGTGGAAGATGGAGGCCGCGAGCACGGCGTCGGCCTTGCCCTCGGTGACTCCCTCGTAGAGGTGTTCGAGGGTGCCGGCCCCGCCCGAGGCGATGACCGGGATTGAAACCGCGAGAGCAATGGCCCGCGTCAGCTCGAGGTCGTAGCCGTCGTGGGTGCCGTCACGGTCCATGCTGGTGAGGAGGATCTCCCCTGCGCCGAGCCGCTCGGCCTCCTGGGCCCAGGCCACCGCGTCCCGCTCTGCCGGGCGGCGACCGCCGTGGGTGTACACGCCCCAGCCCCCGTTCTCCCGCTTGGCGTCGATCGCCACGACGATGCACTGGCTCCCGAACCGCTCCGCAGCCTCGCGGATCAGGACCGGCCGCTCCAGCGCCGCGGTGTTCAGCGAGACCTTGTCCGCTCCAGCCCGAAGCAGCACCCTGATGTCATCGATCCCCCGGATCCCTCCGCCAACGGTGAGCGGCATGTAAATCTCCTCGGCGGTGCGCCGCACCACGTCCAGCATGATGGCCCGTCCCTCATGGGAGGCTGTGATGTCCAGGAACACCAGCTCGTCGGCGCCCTGCCGGTCGTAGGCCTGCGCCGCCGCCACCGGATCGCCTGCGTCTCTGAGGTCCAGAAACCGGACCCCTTTGACGACCCTGCCATCCTTGACATCGAGACAGGGGATGACTCGCTTGGCTAGCACCGCCCCACCTCAGCCAGGGCCTGCTCGAGATCGATGGCTCCCGTGTAGAGGGCGCGCCCCACGATGGCCCCGGTGACGCCGGCGATCCCGGCCAGGCGCGTGAGATCCTCAAGCCTCGCGACCCCGCCGGAGGCGAGCACCGGAACTCCCGCGGCCAGCGCCACCGCCCGAGTGCCCTCGAGATCGGGCCCGGACTCGGTGCCGTCTCGGGCGATGTCGGTGTAGAGGATCGTGGAGGCGCCAGCGTGAGCCGCCTCGGCAGCGAAGGCCTCCGCGGAGAGGTCGAGAACCCGCTTCCAGCCATCCACAGCGACCCGTCCCTTCGAGGCATCCACCGCGGCGATGATGCGCCCCGGAAAGCGACGGCTCACCTCGGCCAGGAATTCCCGATCCAGCGCAGCCCGGGTCCCGACCACGGCCCACCCGGCCCCAGCCGCGAGCACCTCTTCTACCGCCTCCATGCTCCGAAGCCCGCCTCCGACCTGAAGGGGAACGCTCACGTGCCGGGCAAGATCGCGGATGAGCTCGGTCTGCTTTGGGGCACCGGCGAAGACGGCGTCCAGGTCCACGACGTGGAGCCGTGGCGCCCCCAGCTCGGCCCACCGCAGGGCCGTCGCCACGGGGTCGTCGGAGAAGACGGTCTCCGCCTCGGGCCGCCCCTCCCGCAACCTGACGCACCGACCACCCCGCAAATCAACGGCGGGAATCACCATCATGGGCGCTGGTCCCTGTGCAGGGCAATGCGTGGACGCAGGGCAACGCAGCAATCGAGCGCCGAGATCACTCTCACGCGCGTTGGCCCCGGACCAGGGCGGCGAAATTCTCGAGCAGCTTGAGCCCCCATCGCTGGCTCTTCTCGGGATGGAACTGGGTGCCGAACAGGTTGCCGCGCCCGATCGCCGCCGGAAAGGTGATGCCGTACTGGCAGGTCGCCACCTGGAGCGTCCCATCGAGCGGCTCGGGGTAGTACGAGTGGACGAAATAGAAGTGGGCGCCGGCCGGGACCCCGCTGAAAATGGCCAGGTCTCCGGAGTGGGCGACCTGGTTCCACCCCATGTGGGGGACCTTGAGCCCTCGAGGGAACCGGCGAACCACTCCCGGGATCAGGTCGAGCCCCTTGCCCTGGCCGAACTCCTCGCTTTCGGAAAAGAGGAGCTGGTAGCCGAGACAGATCCCGAGAAAGGGTCGCCCCCCCTCGAGCACCTCCCTGATGGGGGCAATCAGGCCGAGGGTGTCCAGGTTCTGCATGGCGTCGTGGAAGGCGCCGTCGCCGGGAAGCACCACCGCCTCAGCGTCCAGCACCACCCGGGGGTCCTGGGTCACCAGCGCGTCGAGGCCGAGACGGCGGAAGGCCTTCTCGACGCTCCCCAGGTTCCCCCGACCGTAGTCGACGATCGCCAGCACGGCTACAGCTCGCCCTTGGTGGACAGGACGCCCACGATCCTGGGGTTCGGGCGGGCCGCCTCGGCCAGGGCTCGGCCGACCGCCTTGAAGACCGCCTCGGTGATGTGGTGGAGGTTCTCGCCGTAGTGGAGCGTCACGTGGAGGGTCACCTCGGCGTTGAACGCAAAGGCCCTGAAGAAGTCCTGGAGCAGGTCCAGGTCGAAGTTGGCCACGCGCGCCCGCCGCAGCGGGACGTTGAAGACCAGATAGGGCCGCCCCGAGATGTCCACCGCCGCCGACACCAGCGCCTCATCCATGGGGACGAAGGCGGTCCCGTAGCGGACGATCCCCTTCTTGTCGCCGATCGCCTCCTTGAAGGTCTTGCCCAGACAGATCCCCACGTCCTCCACTGTGTGGTGGAGGTCGACCTCGGTGTCGCCCCGGGCGTCCACCGTGAGGTCCATGAGCCCGTGCTTGGCCCAGGCCTCCAGCATGTGGTTGAAGAACGGGATGGTGGTCTCCACCTTGGCCGCGCCCGTGCCGTCCACGTTGAGCTGGAGCAGGACCGCGGTCTCGCGGGTCTTGCGCTCGATGCGGGCCTGGCGGGGTAGATCAGGCACGGCGCCGCGATCACCTTGACTCATGGGCGGACTCCTTCCCCGCGAGACGGACCCGCGCGGCTTCCCCGTGAGCCTCGAGCCCCTCGACACGGGCGAGCACGGAGAGATGCGGCCAGGCCGCGCGGAGCCCCCTCGGCGAGTATTGAATGAGACTCGACCGCTTCACGAAATCCTCCACTCCCAGGGCGGAGGCGAGCCGGGCCGTCCCGGCTGTGGGGAGCACATGGCTCGGGCCCGCGACGTAGTCCCCGGCCACCTCGGGCGTGTAGCGCCCCAGGAAGATGGCGCCCGCGTGCTTGACGCGGGCAAGCCAGCTAAACGGATCCTCCACCTGAAGCTCCAGGTGCTCCGGGGCCAGCCCGTTGGCGACAGCCAGAGCCTCCTCCAGATCCCGGGTCAGCACCAGCGCTCCGTTGGCCTCGAGCGCCTGCCGTGCGATCTCCTTGCGGGGAAGGGCTCGGAGCTGGCGCTCCAGAGCCTGGGCCGCGTCCTCGATGAGGGCAGCGGAAGGGGTCAGGAGAATCGCTCGCGCCATGGGGTCATGCTCGGCCTGGGCCAGGAGGTCAGCGGCCACCCATCCGGCCGAGGCGCCGTCGTCGGCAATCACCACGACCTCGCTCGGCCCCGCCACCATGTCGATACCCACCCGGCCGAAGACCCGCTGCTTGGCCAGGGCCACGTAGACGTTTCCGGGCCCCACGATCTTGTCCACGCGCCGGATGGTCTCGGTGCCGAAGGCGAGGGCCGCCACCGCCTGGGCACCGCCGACCCGATAGATCTCGCTGACGCCGGCGATCTCAGCTGCAACCAGCACCGCGGGATGAAGCGACTTGTCCCCGCGGGGCGGGCAGACCAGGACCACCTCCCTGACTCCCGCCACCTTCGCCGGAATCGCTGTCATGAGCACGGTGGACGGGTAGGCCGCGCGCCCGCCCGGCACGTACACTCCGACCCGATCCAGCGGCGTGACCTGCTGGCCCAGGACGGAGCCGTTTTCATCCTCCGCCCACCAGGAGCGCGGCAGCGTGCGCCCATGGAACGTCTCGATGCGCTCGCCAGCGTAGCTGAGGGCCTGGATGACTTCCTTCCCGACCGCGGCACGGGCGGAGGCGATCTCCTCAGCGGTCACGGCCAGCTCCTCCGCCCGGAGCTTGACGCCGTCGAAGCGCTCGGTGAACTCCAGGAGCGCAGCGTCCCCCCGCTTCCTCACCGCGGCCAGGATCGTCTCCACGCTCCGGGAGATCTCGGGCGCCACCGAGTCGGGGGGCCGATCCAGCGCGCGAACGACGCCCTCGACCCCCAGCACCTTCGTCTCCAGCCGCCGACAGCTCACCGGGCCACCTCCCGCTTCATCGCCCCGATCCACGCGCTGATGGGCCCGTAGGCGGTCTTGAGCGAGGCGCGGTTCACGATGAGCCGCGCCGTGGACCGGACGATCTCAGCGACCTCCACCAGCCCGTTCGCCCGAAGCGTCTCGCCGGACTGGACCAGGTCCACGATCCGCTCCGCCAGCCCCACCAGCGGGGCCAGCTCGATGGAGCCGTCCAGGCGGACCAGCTCCACCTGGATCCCCCGCTCGGAGAAGTAGCGCTCGGTGAGGTTCGGATACTTGGTGGCCACCCGGACCCAGGACCACTTGGCCGGATCGTCGCGCCCCCACAGCTCCTCGGACTCCGCCACCACCAGCCGGCAGAAGCCGAAGCCCAGGTCCAGCGGCTCGTACACGTCGGGCGCCTGCTCGAGAAGCATGTCCCTCCCCACGATCCCGAGGTCGGCCGCTCCGTACTCCACGTAGGTGGGAATATCGGCGGGCTTCAGGATCAGGACGCGCAGGCCCCGCTGCGCGTCGGTGAAGATGAGCTTCCGCGAGGCCATGTCAACGCCGTCAACTCCCAGCCGGTTCAAGAGCTCCAGCGCCGGCTTGAGCAGGCGGCCTTTGGGGAGGGCCAGGGTCAGCGGCTTGCCGGTCATGGCTCTCGCCAGATCCTGGCCCCGAGCTGGGCGAGCTTCGCGTCGAGCCGCTCGTAGCCGCGGTCGAGGTGATACACGCGCGAGACCTCGGTCCGCCCCCGGGCCGCGAGCCCGGCGAGCACCAGGGCGGCGGAGGCCCTCAGGTCTGAGGCCATGACCGGAGCGCCCTGATAGTGGGAGACCCCGCGCACGACGGCGCTGGCGCCGTCCGTCTCGATCCGGGCGCCCATCCGGCAAAGCTCGGCCACGTGCATAAACCGGTTCTCGAAGATCGTCTCCGTGATCCGGGACGTCCCGTCGGCGCGCCCGAGGAGGCTCATCACCTGCGCCTGCATGTCCGTGGGGAAGCCGGGGAACGGCTGGGTGATCACATCTGTCGCCCGGGGCCGCTCGGGGCCCCGCGCCCGAATCGTCGCCTCACCCATCTCGAGCGCGACTCCCGCCTCTTCCAGCTTGCCGAGCACCGCTGAGAGGTGCCGCGGCACCACGCCTGTCACGGTAACGTCTCCGCCGGTAATCGCGCCGGCAGTCAGCAGGGTGCCGGTCTCGATGCGGTCGGGAATGACGCGGTGGCGGCCGCCACCGAGCTCGGGCACCCCGTCGATCTCGATCCGCTCGGTCCCGGCGCCCTCCACCCGCGCCCCCAGGGACTGAAGCAGGACGGCCAGGTCAACCACTTCCGGCTCCCGCGCCGCGTTCTCGATCACCGTGGTCCCTTCGGCGAGTGTCGCCGCCATCAGCAGGTTCTCCGTCCCGGTCACGGTGACCAGGTCGGTGGTGATGCGGGCTCCCTTGAGCCGGCTCGCCCGGGCCTCCACGTAGCCGTTTTCGATCCTGATCTCGGCGCCGAGCCGCGCGAGCCCTTTCAGATGCTGGTCGATGGGGCGAAGCCCGATGGCGCAGCCGCCCGGCAGCGCCACCCGCGCCCGTCCCGACCGCGCCACGAGCGGCCCCAGCACCAGGACGGAGGCGCGCATCGTGGAGACCAGCCCATACGGGGCCTCGTCGCTTTTCAGCTCCGCGACCCGAACCTCGGTCTCGCCGGCGGCGCCCTTCGAGATTTCCGCCCCCAGCCGTTCCAGGAGCCGGCTGATCGTGGTCACGTCAGCCAGCGCGGGAAGGTTTTCGAAGACGACCGGTTCGGTGGTCAGGAGCGCCGCCGCCAGTGCCGGCAGGGCGGCGTTCTTCGCGGCGCTCACCGCCACGCGACCCTGGAGCCGCGCTCCGCCTTCGATCACGAGCCGCTCAGCCATCAGCGTCTCCGGGCGCCGATCAGCCGGTCCTCCCCGCTGAGGTCCCGGCGGACCTCGATCG
>JACQRS010000076.1 GCA_016206385.1 Candidatus Rokuibacteriota bacterium
AAGCAGGGCACGCGCTGGTGGCCGACTTCCTGCCCGGCACCGATCCGGTCCACAAGGTGACCATCATCCCGCGCGGCCGGGCCCTGGGGCTCACCCAGCAGTTGCCCCTCGACGACAAGTACAATTACTCCAAGGAGTACCTGAACAACCGGATCATCATTCTCCTGGGTGGCCGCGCCGCGGAGGAGATCGTGCTGGGACAGCAGACCACCGGCGCCGGCGACGATCTGGAAAAGGCCACCGAGCTGGCGCGAAAGATGGTGTGCGAGTGGGGGATGTCGGACCGGCTGGGGCCGCTGACCTTCGGCAAAAAAGAGGACCACATCTTCCTGGGCCGGGAATTCGCCCGCCACCAGGACTACTCGGACGAGACCGCCATCCTCATCGACAACGAGATCAAGCGGATCGTGATCGAGTGCGCGGCCAAGGCCCGGCAGATCATCGAGGAGAACCTGGAGAAGCTCCACGCCCTCGCCCGCGCTCTCCTCGAGCGGGAGTCGCTGGACGGCGAGGAGGTCGGCCGGATTCTCCGCGCCCGCCCCACCCTGAAGGAGGCACCGGCTCCGGTATAACCCTCGGAGGGGGGCTGTGCCCCCCTTCCGAACCTTCCCCCGAGGTTGCGCGGGCCGGGTACCCGCGGCGCAGCCGTGGGTGCGCGCTCGAACTCCGATGAGAGCAGAGAGGCGAATTCGTTGCGCCCGACCATGCCCGGATGGTGGTATGTTTGTCGGGAAAGGCCCATGAGCTGTCGCGCGGTCCTCGGCGGGATCTCGGTCGGGGAAGGACAGCCGGTGGCGGTGATCGGCGTCCTCAACGTGAGCCCCGAATCCTTCTACCGCGGCTCCGTTCACGCTGACCCGAAGGATCTCCTTGGCGCGGCGGAGCGCATGGTGGAGGCCGGCGCCACCATCGTCGAGGTGGGCGCCATGTCCACGGCGCCGTACCTCCGGACCAGGATCTCAGCAGCGGAAGAAGTCGAGCGGCTTGCTCCGGCCGTCAACCTCCTGGTGGGAAAGCTCAGCGTACCGGTCGCCGCCGACACCCACCGGGCGGTGCCGGTGAAGGCCGCCCTGGAGGCCGGCGCGACAATCATCAACGACGTGAGCGGGCTGACCGCGGATCCCGAGGTCGCCCGGCTCGTGGCCCTGGCGGGCGCCGGCCTCATCCTGATGGCCTCGCCCCGAGGCAGGCGGGTGCCCTCGGAGCCGTCCGTGTCACCGGTTTCGATCGTTGCCGGGCTCCTCGGAGAAAGCCTGGGGCTGGCCCGCTCGGCGGCAATCGCCGAAGAGAAGATCGCGGTGGATCCCGGGGTCGGCTTCTTCAGGGAGTCCGGGCGGCCGTGGTTCGAGTGGGACTGCGAGATCCTGGCCAGGCTCGGAGAGCTTCGCTCGCTGGGCCGGCCCATCTGCATCGGGGTGTCTCGCAAGTCGTTCATCGGCGCGCTCCTCGGCCAGGACGAGCCGGGGCAGCGGCTCGCCGGTTCCCTGGCCGCCACGGCGGTGGCGGTTGCCATGGGGGCTCACCTCATCCGGACCCACGATGTGGCGGAAACCAGCCACGCGGTCCGGATCGTTCAGGCGATCGGTCGACACCGCGCCTGATGGGTCGGGCATGAGCCGACTGTTCGGCACCGACGGGATCCGGGGCGTCGCCAACGAGGATCCGCTCACCCCCGATCTCGTCTACCGGCTGGGCCGCCAGCTCGTCGTCACCTTGCTGGAGGAGCAGGGGCTTTCCAGGGTTCGCCTGGTGATTGGGAGGGACACGCGGCTGTCGGGGCCGATGCTCGAAGCCGCGTTGGTGGCCGGCGCGCTCTCGGCCGGGGCCGAGTGCTACACGGTGGGGATCCTTCCGACGCCCGCGATCGCGATCCTCACGCGCCAGCTCGAGGCCCATGCCGGCGCGGTCCTCTCAGCCTCGCACAACCCGTTCGAGGACAACGGGATCAAGTTCTTCTCCGCGGAGGGAAGCAAGTTCCCCGACGCCTGGGAAGACGAGATCGAGGCCAGGCTGGCCGCCCCCGACAGCGCCCCGCGCCCTTCCCGAGCCCGGATCGGGCGCCTCGTCCCCTATGGGCGCGCCGAAGCCGACTACATGCGCTTCCTTCGTTCAGTCTTCCCCCTCGATCTCCGCGGCCTGACGCTCGCGCTGGACTGCGCCCACGGCGCGACATACCGCGCGGCGCCGCGGCTGTTCAGAGCCCTGGGCGCGCGTGTCCTGGCGCTGGGGGTGAGGCCCGATGGGACCAACATCAACCGGGGCTGCGGCGCCCTCTCCCCCGAGCGGCTCCAGCGGAAGGTCGAGGCCAGCGGCGCCCGCGTCGGCTTCGCCTTCGACGGCGACGGCGATCGGCTGATCACTGTGGACGAGACCGGGGAGGTGCGCGACGGCGACTACCTCCTCGCCATTTGTGCCCGTTATCTCAAAGCGCGGGGCCAGCTCAAAGGCAACCAGGTGGTGACCACGGTCATGGCCAACCTCGGCCTCGACCGCTCCCTGGCGGAGGCAGCGATCCGGGTGGTGAAGACTCAGGTCGGTGACCGGTATGTCCTGGAGGAGATGGGGCGGGTGGGAGCCAACCTCGGCGGTGAGCAATCCGGGCACCTGATCTTCCTGGGCCACGCCCCCACCGGCGACGGCCTCCTCTCCGCGCTCCAGATCCTGGCTGTCATGGGTGAGAGCGGACAGCCGCTCTCGGCTCTGGCCCGCTGCCTGACCAAGTTCCCCCAGGCCCTGGTGAGCGTGAAGGTGAGGGAGAAGCCTCCCGTTGAGATGATCCCGGGTTTGGAGACCAGGATCCGGGAGCTGGAGTCAGCCATGAACGGAGCGGGTCGCATCCTCGTCCGCTACTCGGGGACCGAGCCCCTCGCGCGTGTGATGATTGCGGGTGAGAGCTCCGAGCAAGTGGAGGCGATGGCGCGGGAACTGGCAGCGCTCATCAGCCGGGCCATCGGTGCTGGCGCGGGCTCGTAATGGCGCTCGAGGTCAAGGGGCTCGGCGTGGACCTGGTGGAGGTCCGGCGGATGAGCCACGTGGTTGAGCGCTGGAAGGAACGCTTTCTCCAGCGCGTGTTCACCCCTGCGGAGCTCGACTATTGCTTCAAGCGGCGCGATCCCATCCCTCACCTGGCTGCCCGCTTCGCCGCCAAAGAGGCGTGCCTGAAGGCGCTTGGGACCGGGCTCAGGATGGGAATCTCCTGGCGGGAGCTGGAGGTGCGCCGGGCGCCAGGGGAACCGCCGACCCTCGTGCTCTCGGGCCGCTCGAAAGCCCTCGGGCTCGCCAAAGGAGGAACCCAGGTGCTTCTCTCGCTGACCCACGACGGCGACTACGCCTTCGCCCAGGCCATGCTGATGGGAGCCCCCGACACACGGGACGCGCCGGAGGAACCTCGTGAGGAGGTTCGCTAAGCTCGTGGCCGTCTCCTCTCTGCTCCTTCAGGGCTGTGCCACCGTCCCGATGGAGCCCGAGGTGTCTCTGGCCCGCGGCCACTTTGTGACGCGCATGGGCCAGCCCGGCCTGGTCATCGGGGCCCCGCATGGAAGCACCGACGACGCCACCGAGCAGATCAGCCTGGAGCTGGCCCGGCGCACGGGGTTCGGGCTCGTCCTGGCGATGGGCTTTGCCAGCATCGACGCCGAGCGCCGCCGCTACCACGTGAACCGCCCCACCGAGGGCGTCCCGGGCCAGCCGCCCTCCTCCGAGGTCAACACCGAGGAAGCCCGACGTGTCTTCGAGGCCTACGTGCGGCGGGTCACGGAGGTGGCGCAAGGACCGCTCCGGCTGTTCGTCGAGCTCCACGGCAACGCCCGCAAAGGGAGCGCGGGGAGAATCGAGATCGCCACTGTCGGCGTGGGCCGCGAGCAGGCCTGGCAGCTCAGGACCCTCTTTGAGCTGATCCGGGATGCTCACCTCCGGGCGAGGCCCGAGATCCCGAGGCTGGAGATCCTGGTGGAGCCGCTCGACCGGCTCCACCTGAACGCCTCGGGAGCCAAGCAGACCGGTATCCTCCGCTTCCCCGAGCACGGGCTCCACATCGAGCTGCCGCGCCCCGCCCGGACCCTCGGCCGAGAGGCGTACGTGGAGATCCTGGCCGAGTTCTTGAAGAACGTCTCCACCCTCCTCCAGCCCCAGAAAAAGTAGCGTGCTTCCGGTCTTCACCGCCGCCGAGATGCGCGCCCTCGACCAGCGGGCGATGAGCCGTCTCGGCATCCCGGGCGCTCGGCTCATGGAGAATGCCGGCCGCGGAGCGGCCGAGGCCATCCCGGCCCACTTCGGCTCCCAGCGGCGGAAGCGTGTCGTGATCTGCTGCGGCAAGGGCAACAACGGCGGCGACGGGCTGGTGGTTGCCCGACGGCTCAAAGCGGCGGGCGCCCTCGTGAAGGTCTTCCTGCTCTGCCGGGCACGCGACCTCACCGGAGATCCGGCTGCGATGCTGGGGGCCTATCTGAAAGCCGGGGGAACGATCCAGGAGGTCACGCGCGACTCGGACCTCGCCGCGCTGGAGAAAGCGCTTGCCTCCGCCGACCTCGCGGTGGACGCGCTCCTCGGCACCGGGCTCAGCGGCGCGGCCATCGGCCTCTACGCGCCCACCATCGAGTCGATCAACAGGAGCGGCAGGCCGGTGGTGGCCCTGGACCTTCCCTCGGGTCTCTCCTCTGATCATGGCCGGCCCCTCGGTCCCACGGTTCGCGCTGCTCTGACGCCAACGTTTGCCGGGTGGAAGCGGGGGCTTCTCCTCTATCCCGGCGCG
>JACQRS010000074.1 GCA_016206385.1 Candidatus Rokuibacteriota bacterium
CCACTCGGTCGTTCAGCTCCAGCGTGCTCGGATCGATTTTGGCCTCAGCCACTCACCACCTCAGCCGTCGAATCTAGAATTGCAGGCCGCCGGCGCGCGCCGCTTCGGCCAGGGCCTTGACTCGTCCGTGATAGCGGTACCCGGCGCGATCGAAGACCACGCGCTCGATGCCGGCCGCCCGGGCCTTCTGGGCCACCAGCTCGCCCACCCGCTTGGCGGCAGCCGCGTTGCCTCCGCTCTTCAGCCCCGCGCGGAGCTCGGGCAACAGGCTGCTGGCCGCCACCAGCGTCCGTCCGGTGTCGTCGTCGATGAGCTGGGCGTAAATGTGCTTCAGGCTGCGGAACACCGCGAGACGGGGTCGCGCCGCGGTCCCCCGGACCTGCTGCCGAATCCTGAGATGCCTGAGCTCCCGGCCCGCCGCCCGATCCTTGATCAGCATCGCTGCTACTTCGCGGCGGCGGCCTTCTTGCCGACCTTGCGCCGGATCACCTCGGTCACGTACCTGATCCCCTTGCCCTTGTAAGGGTCCGGTTTCCGGAGCCCCCGCAGCTTCGCCGCGGTCTGGCCCACCAGCGCCTTGTCCGCACCCTTGACGGTGATCAGCGTCTGCTTGTCCACCTCCGCCTGGATCCCCTCCGGAAGCGGGAAGCTCACCGGGTGAGAGTAGCCCAGTGCCAGCTGCAGCACCCGTCCCTGGAGCTGGGCCCGGTAGCCGATTCCCACGATCTCCAGCCGCTTCTCGAACCCCTCCTTGACGCCCTGCACCATGTTGGCCAGGAGCGCCCGCGTGAGACCGTGCAGCGCCCGCACCGCGCGGTGGTCGGAGGAGCGTCCGACGGTGAGCCGGCCGTCCTCGAGGGAAACGCTCAGGGCCTCGGGGACCACGTGCGCCAGCTTGCCTTTCGGGCCCGCCGCGCGCACGGTCTGACCCTCGACGGCCACCTGCACATCCGGCGGGATCGGTATCGGTTTTCGCCCGACTCTAGACATCGCCGGTCACCACACGTAGCAAAGCACTTCCCCGCCCAGCTTCTGCTTGCGGGACTCCCGGTCCGTCAGGATCCCCCTGGAGGTCGAGAGGATGACCACCCCCATGCCTCCCATGATGGACGGGATCCCGTCGGCGGTGACATACACCCGGCGGCCGGGGGTGGACACACGGACGAGACCGGAGATCATCCGCTCGGCCCCGGTCCCGTATCTCAGGTAGATCCGGAGGATCCCCTGCCGCTTGTCCGCGATGAGGCGGAAGTTCTTGATAAACCCCTCTTCTTTCAGGATCCCGGCGATCCGCGTCTTCAGCTTGGAGGCCGGAATGTCCACCTTCTCGTGCTCGGCCTTGGAGCCGTTGCGGATCCGGGTCAGCATGTCGGCGACGGGATCCGTCAGCATCACCAGCTCGCCTTCACGATGCCGGGCACCTCGCCCTTCAGGGCCAGCTCCCGGAAGCAGATCCGGCACATCTGGAACTTCCGGAGGTAGCCGCGCGGGCGACCGCAGAGCTGGCACCGGCGGTAGGCCCGCACCTTGAACTTGGGCGGGCGCTGGGCTTTCATGACGAGGGCGGTTTTGGCCATACCGGTTCTACTCCCTGAAGGGCATCCCCAGGTGCGTGAGGAGCGCTTTGGCTTCGGCGTCGGTTCTCGCCGTGGTCACGATGATCACGTCCATTCCGCGGACCTTGTCGATCTTGTCGTACACGATCTCGGGGAAGACCACCTGCTCCTTGAGGCCGAGGGCGTAGTTGCCCCGCCCGTCGAAGGCCTTCGACGGCACCCCCCTGAAGTCGCGCACCCGGGGAAGCCCCACGTTGATCAGCCGATCGAAGAACTCGTACATGCGGGCGCCGCGGAGGGTCACCTTGACCCCGATCGGAACCCCAGCCCTCAGCTTGAAGTTGGCGATGGACTTCTTCGCCCGCGTGACCACGGGCCGCTGCCCCGTGATCGTCACGAGGTCCGCCACGGCCGAGTCCAGCGCCTTGGCATTGTCCTTCCCTTCGCCCACGCCCATGTTGATCACGATCTTTTCCAGGCGCGGCACCTGGAAGGGATTCGAGTATCCGACTTCCTTCATGATGGCGGCGGTCACGCTCTTCCGGTACCGCTCCCAGATCCGGGGCGGAGTGCTCCCCGTTCCCTTCGGGCGGGCCGGGCGCGCGGGGGCCTCGGCCGGAGCCGCCTTGCTCCCCTTGGCCGGCGCCTTCGCCGCTGGAGCCTTTTCTGCTTTCGCCATATGCCGTCGGGTCCTACGCCTTGTCGATGACCTCGCTGCACCGTTTGCAGATCCGCACCTTCCTCCCGTCCGCCAGGAGCTGCGCGGCGATCCGGGTTGGCCGGTCGCACTTGGTGCAGACCACCATCACGCTGGAGAGCGGGATCGTCCCCTCCCGCTCGATGATCCCGCCCTGCCTGAGCCGCTGGGTGGGCCGCTGGTGGCGCTTGATCATGTTGAGCTTCTCGACAACGAGCCGCCCTTTCGCGGGCAAGAGCCGAAGGACCTTGCCCCGCTTCCCGCGCTCCTTGCCGGCGATCACCGCCACCGTGTCGCCCCGCTTCACGCGCAAGCCCGCCATGCCTAGATGACCTCCGGAGCCAGCGAAATAATCTTCGTATATTGCTTGTCCCTGAGCTCCCGCGCCACCGGCCCGAAGATCCGGGTCCCGATCGGCTCGCCGTTGTCGTCGATCAGCACGGCGG
>JACQRS010000075.1 GCA_016206385.1 Candidatus Rokuibacteriota bacterium
CGGTGATCCGCTGGAGCTGGCCGATGGCCTCCACACGGGCGATCCACTCCCGGAGGTCTCTGGGCGCGGCACCCTGGGTCGAGTGCCCTGCGGATGCACCGGTGGGGACCGAGACTCCGACGCTCATCTCTTCCATCGCAGGGTCCTCCTCACTGAATCAGCTTATCCGCCCGCATCAGCATCTCCTGTGGAACGGCTAGGCCGAGCTCGCGTGCCGTGCGGAGGTTCAGGGCCAGCTCGAGCTTATGGACTCTTTCGACAGGCAAGTCTCGTGGCTGAACGCCGGCAAGGATCCGGTGGACATACTTTGCGGACATCCGGCCGATCTCGCGAAAGCTCAGGCCGTAGCTGGCGAGGCCTCCCCGCTCGACGAGACTTTGCTCGTGAAACATCGTGGGCAGCTTCTTGGCCTTGGCCGTGTCGATGATCAGCTGGGCCTGGCTGGCCACCATTGCGTCGGAGGTGAAGAAGTAGGCGTCCACTTCCCCGGCCTTGAGAGCCCGTAGACCAAGCTGGAGTTCGTCGACGGAGGCGACGTGCCGTTCGACGAATTGGATCCCGAGCTGTCGCGCTGCCTCCCTCCCCAACATGGCGGCTTCTTTCGCGCCGCGGTTGCTCGGGTCGTAAAATGTCACCACCCGGCTGACCCTCGGGACGATCTCCTTCAGGATCTCCAGGCGCTTTCCCGTGAGATCCGTAAGCTGGAAGTGCACACCTGTAAGCCTTCCGCCGGGTCTCGGGATGCTCTCCACGAGCCCGAGGGTGACCGGGTCGCTCCCGACGGAGAACACGATGGGTATGTCCGCCGTCGCCCGCTTCGCCGCGTTGGTCACGGAACCGGCGAGCGCGTATATCAGGTGTACCTTGTCCCCGGCAAGACCTCGCGCCGCCTCCTCGACCGCCTTCAGATCGCCCTTTGCATCCCGGATATCCAGGATGAAGGCTTTCCCTTCTTCAGACCCCAACTCCCGGAGTCCTTCCCTTAACCCGTCGATCGCCGCATAGTAGGGGCCTCCCTGGAGGATGACCCCTACACGATAGACCTTGGCCTGCTGCGCCTCGGCTACGACCGCTCCTGCACCCAGGGCAACGAGGAAGAGAAAGAGCCCGGCCGCCCCGTGACGTTCGCGCCGGAGAGCCGCAGAAACACCTGGCTTGTTAGACATAGTTATCAAGAGGGAGAAGAAAAATCTGCGAGC
Organism: Candidatus Rokuibacteriota bacterium; assembly: GCA_016206385.1. Classification (GTDB taxonomy): domain Bacteria; phylum Methylomirabilota; class Methylomirabilia; order Rokubacteriales; family CSP1-6; genus JACQWB01. Next base: position 1,200 of record JACQRS010000075.1, read on the forward strand.
GTTATAGCACGCGCCCCAAGGGGTGTCAACGCGAGGCGCGGAGTGGAGCTGATGGGCCGTGCAAAGGGCTGCGCGACGGCGATTCTGTGTCAGCCGTTCCTGAGCGCGGCCAGGACCGCCTGGGCGAATTCCTTGGTCGTGGCCTTCCCGCCCTGATCGGGGGTGAGGGCTTTGCCGTCGCGATACACCCGGGCGACAGCCTGCTCAAGGCATTCGGCTTCGGCGGCGAGCCCCATGTGCTCCAGCATCATGGCCGCGGAGAGAATCGCAGCGGTGGGATTCGCGATCCCTTTCCCCGCGATGTCGGGGGCCGAGCCGTGCACCGATTCAAAGTACGCCCAGCGGTCGCCGAGGCACCCGGAGGGCGCAATGCCGAGGCCTCCCGCCGCCTCGGCCGCCACGTCGGAGAGGATGTCGCCGTAGAGGTTCATAGTGACCACCACGTCCATGCTCTGCGGAAAGCGCACCAGCCGGCGGGCGGCGTCGTCAACGTAGAAGTGCTCGTAGGCGAGGTCGGGATATCCCTGCACGACTTGCTCGACGATCTCCCTGAAGTAGCCGTCGGAGCGGCGGAGAACGTTGGATTTGGTGACGCAGGTCACCTTGCCCTGATGCCCCCTGGCCTTGCGCTTCCGGGCCAGCTCACAGGCGAAGCGGGCGATGCGCTCGGTTCCCCTGCGGCTTACCACCTTGACCGCGAACCGTCCCTCACCAAAGTCGCCGAGGCGCTTGCCGGCGCGGTCTGAGAGGTCAGGGAGCGCGCGGGCCAGATCCGAGAGGTCTCCCTCCCGCCCCGGATAGAGTCCCTCCGAGTTCTCGCGGAGGATGATCAAGTCGATGCCAGTCGGGTTCGTGAGCGGCGAGGCTGCGCCCGGGTAGTACTTGATGGGGCGGACATTGGCGTAGGCGTCCTGCTGCCAGCGCAGATAGGTGATGACGGCGACCGAGGCGGGCCCTCCCACCGCGCCGAAGAGCACGCCATCCGCCTGGTGGCAGAGGCGCTTGGTCTCATCTGGAACGGGAGTGCCGTGGGTCTTGAGGGCGGCTTCGCCGTGGGGTGCGGTGAGGACCTTGACGGGAACACCCCCCGCCAGGAGGAGCTCGCAGGTGGCGTCCACCACCTCGGGGCCGATCCCCTCGCCGCCCAGGGCGACGATGGTTTTCACGCGTCGATCCGGTAGAGCCGGCGCACGTTCTCCCGGAGCATCTTCCGCTTGATGGCCTCGTCGCTGCCCCGGAACTGCTCCTCGATCGCCTTCTGCGAGAACGGCCAGGTGCCGTCGCGGTGGGGGTAGTCGGAGCCCCACATGACGTTGTCGGGGGCGATCTCGGCCATGGCTCGGACGCCGTGGAAGTCCTTCTGGAACGTGGCGTAGATCTGGCGCTTGAAGTAGACGCTGGGCGGGAGCGGGAGCTTCAAGTCGTCAGCGAGCCGCTCCTCGTAGGTGTCGTCCAGGCGCTCCAGGATGTAGGGC
>JACQRS010000019.1 GCA_016206385.1 Candidatus Rokuibacteriota bacterium
GCCTCCACGCCTCCGACACGGTCGAGCTGGTCATGGACGGCGTGCGAGTGCCCGGGGAGAACCTCGTGGGCGAGCTCAACATGGGCTTCATCAACACCCTGCAGGTTCTCGAGGGGGGCCGGATCGCCATGGCGGCGATGGCCGTCGGGCTGGCCCAGGCCGCGCTGGATGCCTCGGTCACGTACATGAAGCAGCGGACGGCCTTTGGCAAGACGCTGGCCGAGTTCAACGGGCTCCAGGGGATGATCGCCGAGATGGCGACCGAGGTGGAGGCCGCCCGGCTGCTCACCCTCCGCGCCGCCTATTTGAAGGACCGGGGGCAGCCGGCGAGGCCGGCGGCCTCCATGGCCAAGGTCTTCGCCTCCGAGGCGGCGATGCGGGCAGCCACCCGGGCCGTCCAACTCCACGGCGGCGCCGGCTACATCACCGAGTTTCCCGTGGAACGCATCTTTCGCGACGCCAAGCTCTGCGAGATCGGGGAAGGGACCTCGGAGGTCCAGCGGATGGTCATTGCCCGGGAAGTCCTTCAGCTCCAGTAGCGTCCCGTGAGCACGGTGGCCGGTACGAACGTGCTCTACACGGTTCAGCAGGGGGTGGCTCGCATCACCCTGAATCGCCCCCACCTCCTGAACCCCCTCAACACCGCCCTCGCGGCCGAACTGGCTGATGCCGCTGAAGCCGCCGCCCGTGACCCCGGCGTCTGGGTGGTGGAGGTGCGGGGCGCCGGGGCCTCTTTCTGCTCCGGGATGGACCGGACGGCGCTCTCGATCGGAGAGATCGGGGAGGCGTTCTTCCGCCACTGGATCCGGGCGCTCAACTGCCTGGAGGACATGGGTAAGCCGGTTCTGGCCGTCAAGCACGGCGACTGCCTCGGCGGCGGGCTCCAGCTGGCCCTGGCCTGCGATTTCCGGCTCGCCGCCCAGGATGCCATCCTCGGCCTGGGGGCCACGCGCCACGGGCTCATTCCGGACGGGGCGGTGCTCCGCCTCGCCCGCGTGGTGGGGATCGGGCGCGCGAAGGAGCTGGCCCTCCTCAACGACAACATCTCGGCGGAGGCGGCCCGGGCCCTCGGGCTTGTGAACTGGGTGGTGGCTCCCGCGGCGCTCGAGGCCACGGTGGACGAGATTCTCGAGAAGTGTCTCCACGCCGCGCCCACCGCCGTCCGACACACCAAGCGGCTTCTGCACGAGTCGTTCCACGTGGATCCCCGGGAGGTCATCGAGGAAGTGGTCGAGGCCCAGCGGGAGTGTATGGCGTCCTGGGAGATCGCCCTCGCCAACCGCGCCTGGGACGAAAAACGGGAGGCTCGCTTTTACCCCCCGCCCGAGGGAAACGACCTCCCCGGTGACAGTTAAGTGCTTGTTCTCCTTGACAGGCTGGCGCGCCTTCGGTACACTCCCCCGCGCACGGTGAGCCCAGCGCGACCAACCCCGCGTCACAGCGGTGCCGAGGGAGGTTCCCCGCCCCCCCGATGGCTGACCCACGTTCGCGGTTGCACCGCTCGCCACCAGCACCCTGCCAGGGGGACCGGGTGGACGTCCTCGTCCAAGGGGTAGGCGACTTCCGCTTCACGGAGCCCGACGCCATCCGCGCCTGGATGCGCGAGCGAAAGCGGCGGGAGTTCGTGGACAAGACCCTCACGGCGGCCGAGGCGGTCAGGCGCTTCGTGGCCGACCGCGACTACGTCTCCTTCGATTTCTCCTCCTTCACCCGGGGACCCCTCGTCCTGATCCGCGAGATCATCCGCCAGCAGCGGCGCAACCTCTGGTACTGCGCCAAGTTCACGCTCATGGAGTCTACGCTGCTGGTGGCTGCGGGCTGCTGCTCCCGGATCGACGTGGGGTTCATGGGGCTCGGTGAGACGCTGAACCGGGAGGTTGAGGAGGGACGGGTGAAGGTCACCGAGTGGACCAACGGCACCCTGACCCTCCGCCACCTGGCGGGCGGGATGGGCGTGCCGTTTCTGCCCACCCGGGCGCTCCTGGGGTCGGACACCCTCACGTACTCCGGGGCCAAGGTGGTCAGAGACCCGTTCGGCGGGAAGCCCGTCGCGCTGGTCCCTGCGCTGAACCCAGACGTGGGGCTGATCCACGTCCATCAGGCGGACATCTACGGCAACGCCCGGTGCTTCGGCCCCGGCGTCTCCCCCCTGGAGACGGCCATGGCCTCCCGGAAGGTCATCATCTCGGCGGATGAGATCATCGACCACGACGACATCCGCAAGGATCCCGGGAAGACCACGATCCCCTACTACATGGTGGATGCCGTGGTGTACGCGCCGTTCGGCGCCTATCCCGGGGGCGTGCCGGGGCTCTACGAGATGGACTTCGAGCACTTCGCCGAGTACCACACGCTGGAACGCCAGGGGCAGCTCAAGACCTACCTGGACAAATACATCGACAGCGTCGCATCGGACCAGGAGATGCTGGAACAGCGCGTCGGCCTCGCCCGGCTCAACGAGCTGCGCCGGCGCGCCACGATCCGCGAGGGCTACCGATGACGCGGGAGTTCACCGAGGCGGAGGTGATGATCGCGCTGTGCGCGCGACTCCTCGAGGACCAGAAGACCGCCTTCATCGGCTTCGGCATGCCCCAGGTGGCCGCCATCCTGGCCCAGCGGATCCAGGCGCCCCAGCTCGTGCAGGTCTTCGAGTTCGGCGCCATCGGGCCGACGCCGCTCACCCCCTTCGTGCGCAACACGATGGGCGGACCCTCGAACTGCTACCGCTCGATCGCGTGGACCAACATGAACACCATCTTCGCCCAGGCCCAGCTCGGCCTCATCGACTACGGCGTGCTCGGCGCCACGCAGATTGACCTCTACGGCAACATCAACTCCACGATGCTCGGAGCGGACTACGCCCGGCCCAAGAAGCGGTTCCCCGGCTCCGGCGGCGCCAACGAGGTGGCCTCCTACTGCTGGCAGACGATCATCATCATGATGCACGAGCGGCGTCGGTTCGTGCCCCGGGTGGACTTCATCACCTCCCCCGGCTATCTGGACGGCACCCCCAGCGCGCGGGAGCGCGCGGGGCTCCCGGCCGGGACCGGGCCGTGGCGCGTCGTGACGTCGAAGGCGCTCTTCGGCTTCGATCCCGACTCCCGCATGATGACGCTGCTCGGCGTGCTGCAGGGGTTGCCCCCGGAGCAGGTGCTGGCGGAGATGGACTTCAAGCCGCTGGTCGCGGCCGCGGTGGAGGAGCTCGATCCGCCCTCCGCGCAGGAGCTGCGTATCCTCCGGGAGGAGATCGATCCGGCCCGGACCATCATCGGCCGGACCGGGAAGGTGTGATGGTTGAGTCGATCCTCCGGATCGAAGGGATTCACCTCGCGTTTGGCGGCGTGAATGCCCTCCGCGGCGTGAGCCTCGAGGTCCGTGAGGGTGAGATCTTCTCCCTGATCGGTCCCAACGGGGCGGGCAAGACGGTGCTGCTCAACTGCGTCAACGGCCTGTACCACCCCCAGCAAGGGCGGATCCGGTTCGGCGGCAAGGATTTGGCCGGCTTCAAGCCCTACCAGCGGGCGGCTCTCGGCATTTCCCGGACGTTTCAGAAGATCGAGCTGTTCAGCGGCATGACTGTCCTGGACAATATCCGCCTGGGTCGTCATCTCCACATGCGGACCGGGCTCCTGACAGGCGCCCTCTACGTGGGCCCTGCGGCCAGCGAGGAGGTCGCGCACCGCGAGTTCATCGAGCGCGAGATCATCGATTTCCTGGAGATGACGCACCTCCGCGACAGGGTCGTGGGGATGCTCCCCTACGGGCTCCAGAAGCGGGTGGAGCTGGGCCGGGCCCTGGCCCTGAACCCGCGGCTGATCCTCCTGGACGAGCCGATGGCGGGACTCAATCTGGAGGAAGTCGAGGACATGGCGCGTTTCATCATCGATATCAACGAGGAAGCGCGCTGGCGGGTAACCTGCCTCCTGGTCGAGCATGACATGGGGGTTGTCATGGACATCTCCCACCGCGTCGCAGTGCTGAACTTCGGGGAGAAGATCGCGGAAGGGACGCCCGAGCAGGTCCAGGCGGATCCGCTCGTGCACCAGGCGTACCTGGGAGAGGAGGAGGATGTTTTCACCTCGCGGCGGTAAGTCCCCGGAGGGGGGCTACGCCCCCCTTCCGGAC
>JACQRS010000078.1 GCA_016206385.1 Candidatus Rokuibacteriota bacterium
GAGGAGATCCTGAAGGAGGTCGAGGGCCTCTCCCAGGCCCAGGCGGACTGGCGACCGAGTGAGCGCGACTGGTCCATCGGCGAGATCTTTCACCACCTGACCCTGGCAGAGGTCAACACCGGCAAACTCACCACCAAACTCGCGCGCGAGGCCGCCGAGGCGGGGAAGCTGGCGTCGTTCCCCGCTGACCTCAAGGGCTTCGAGCCGCTTCCCCCTTTGCCCCCTGGCCCGGCAGAGGCGCCCCCGGTGGTGAGGCCTGAGGCCGGCCACCCGATTGGCCAGTTGGTGGTGGACATGAAGGCGACACGGGAGCGGAGCTACCAGTCCATCGAGAAGATCGGCACGTGGGACCCCCGTCTCCTGACCTGGAAGCACTTCAGGCTGGGCGAGCTGAACCTGGCCCAGTGGTGGATGCTCCAGGTGAGGCACGACCGCGACCACCTCCAGCAGCTCCGCGCCGTCAAAGCCGCCCCCGGCTTCCCGAAGCGATGAATAGGGGAAGTGCGCTCCCCGCCGCGTGGCAAGCGCTGGCCGAGCGGGCGGTCGTCGAATATCGTGAGGCTTTGGGTAGCGACCTGCTTGCCGTGGCCTGCTTCGGGTCAGTGGCGCGCGGGACGCCTGAACCTGATAGCGATCTGGACATATCCGACTAAAATGAAAGCCATCCTTCGGAACCCCAGGCGGGAGGTGGAGGTACCGGGCCGGTGCTGGGTGAAATGTTTTCGTAAGACGGGAGATTGCTGACAAGCCATCGAGGTCACGGAGGCAAGATGGGATGACCACAAAGGAGGCGGTGCTGAAGTTAATCCAGAGTTTGCCCGAGGATGCATCGATTGAGGACATCCAGTACCATCTTTATGTCCTCCAGAAGATTCAGGCTGGAGAGGAGGATATCGAGGCGGGACGGGTCGTACCCCATGAGGAGGTCATGCGAGACCTGGCGCGGTGGCTCGGATAGTCTGGACTGCTACCGCCCGTGAAGACCTTCGTGGCATTGTGCAGTACATCGCCGTTAATTCGCCTGTGTACGCTCGGTCATTTGCACTCCGGCTACGGCGCAGTGTCGCTCGCCTGGCTGAGTTTCCGGAATCCGGCAGACAGGTTCCTGAAGACCAGAGCGGAACGTACCGTGAGGTGATTGTGGGGAATTACAGGGTGATGTACCGCATAGTGAGGGAATCGGTCGCGATCGTAACGGTGCTGCACGGAGCGCGAGACATGCGGCGACTCTTTGAGAGCGGGCTGATTCAATGAAAGTCATCCTGCGGAATCCGAGGCGGGAGGTGGAGCTGGCGGGGCGGCGGCGGGTGAGGGAGCTTTTGGAAGAACTCGACATCCTGCCGGACACCGTGCTGGTCATCCGCGGCGAGGAGCTGCTCACCACCGACCAGGTGGTGGGGGAGGCGGACGAGATCGAGATCCGGCCCGCTATCTCCGGGGGCGCGCGTGGACGTTCGAGCCGAGGGGCTCCCGAGGCGCCGCAGGCGACGAGAGCCACGAGGCGAGGCCCGAGATGAAGTGCCGGAAGTGCGGCGGCCAGGCGGTGCTGGAGCTCCGACGCCACAACACGGCCTTCTGCGCCCCCGACTACCTCGAGTTCTTCCGGAAGCAGGTGCACGAGACCATCCGCCGGTTCAGGATGTTCAAGAAAGAGGAGCCCGTCCTGGTGGCGGTTTCGGGCGGCAAGGATTCGCTCGCGCTCTGGCATGTCCTCCTCGAGGACGGCTACGCGGCGACCGGGCTCTACCTGGACCTGGGAATCTTCGATTACTCCAAGGAGTCGAAGGCTAAGTGTGAAGCCTTCGCCGGGGCGCGCGGGGCCAGGCTTCTGATCGTGTCGGTGAAGGATGAGCTGGGCGGGGCGGTTCCCGCCATCAAGGAAGCGACGCGCCGGCCGCCGTGCTCGGGCTGCGGGCTCTCCAAGCGCTACCTGATGAACAAGGCGGCGCTGGACCATGGCTTCCCGGTCGTGGCCACGGGCCACAACCTGGACGACGAGGCGGCCACCCTCTTCGGCTCGATTGTCCACTGGCAGACCGAGGCGCTGCCGCGTCAGTCGCCAGTGCTCCCCTCGACGCATCCGAAGCTGGTCCGCCGCGTCAAGCCGCTCTTCAGGCTCACCGAGCGGGAGACCGCGGCCTACGCCTTTCTTCGGCGGATCGACTATATCGTGGAGGAGTGTCCGTTCGCGAAGGGGGCCACCTCCCTCCTTTATAAGGATATCTTGAACCGGCTGGAGGACGCCTCACCGGGAGCCAAGCACAACTTCTTCTACGGCTTCCTCGAGCGGGGGCGCCCCGCCTTCGAGCGGTCGGAGGGGATCGAGCTCAACGAGTGCGCCCGCTGCGGCCAGGTCACCACGGGCGCCATCTGCGCCTTCTGCAAGCTGGCCGACCAGGTCAAGCGCTCCCGCTGAACCCTGGCCGGGTGTAATGGCCGATGAGCTGATCTTCCTCGGCACCGCCGGCGGCCGGCTGACGGTGGCCAAGCAGCTCCGTGCCTCCGGCGGCTTCTGGGTGGTGCTGGGCGGAACGCGTCTCCACGTGGACCCGGGCCCGGGCGCTCTCGTCCACTGCCACGCTCGCACCCTCAGGCTCGACCCGACGACCCTGGATGCCATCATCCTGACCCATAGGCACCTCGACCACGCCGGCGATGTCAACGCGATGATCGAAGCCATGACGGAGGGCGGCACGAAGCGGCGGGGCGTCGTCCTGGCTCCCCAAGACGCCTACGAAGGCGACCCAGTGATCTTTCGCTACGTTCGGAGCTACGCCGAGAAGACGGAGGTGCTGCGGGAGGGCGGGGCCCACCAGGTGGGAGCGGTGCGCGTCGAGACACCCCTCCGGCTCAAGCACCCCGTTGAGACGTACGGGCTGCGACTCGTTGTGCCCGAGCTGACCGTGAGCCTGATCGCCTGCACCGGCTATTTCCCGGCCCTCGAGGAGGCCTACAAAGGGGATGTGTTGATCCTGAACGTGGTCTTTCTCCCGCGACGCAGCGATACGCACCTCTGCATGGAGGACGCCCAGCGGCTCATCGGCGCGATCCGCCCGAAGCTTGCCATCCTCACCCACTTCGGGATGACCATGGTGCGCGCCAGGCCGTGGGAGCTGGCTGATCAGGTCAGCCAGGCCACCGGGGTCAAGACCCTCGCCGCCCGCGATCACCAGCGCCTGGATCTGAGCAGAGCGCTCGGCCGGTAGTGCTGCGCGCTCTCCGTTTGACACCGCTCTCGGGCGAGGGGTAGTATGAATCACCGTTCAGTCAAGCGAAGGAGGCTATCATGCAGAACGCCGTGATCGTGGAGGCTGTGCGGACAGCGGTCGCCAAGCGCAACGGAAAGCTCTCGGCGGTTCGTCCCGATGATCTGCTGGCCCACACGTTGAAGGAGCTTGTGGCCCGCGCCAAGATTGACCCCAACGAGGTCGAGGATGTGGTGGTGGGGTGCGTGGACCAGGTGGGCGAGCAGGGGTTCAACATCGCCCGCAACGCCGCCCTGATCGCCGGCTTCCCGCTCGACGTCTGCGGGACGACCCTGGATCGGATGTGCGGGTCGGGCCAGCAGGCGGCCAACTTCGCGGCCGTGGGCGTGATGGCGGGCCAGTACGAGGTGGTCATCGCCGGCGGCGTCGAGCATATGACCCGGGTCCCCATGGGCTCAAACGCCCAGGGTCCGGGCGAGGGGCCGATCAGCCCCAAGCTGTCGGAGCGCTACCAGATCATTCCCCAGGGCCTCTCGGCCGAGCTGATCGCCGAGAAGTGGGGGCTCAAGCGCGAGGAGCTGGACGGGTTCTCAGCCCAGAGC
>JACQRS010000086.1 GCA_016206385.1 Candidatus Rokuibacteriota bacterium
CCGCGCTTGCCCGGCGGCGCCCACGCCCCCATATCGCAGTCGGGTCGGATAATAAGCAATTGCGCGCATCCCCACCAATCCTTCACGATCGCTCCCTTGATTTTTCGTTCCCCTTAATCCCGCCAAGCTCGATCAGGCCGTGGTATCGGCCGCGCATGATGGCCTCAAGCTCGGTCCCGTCCCCGTTCGGGCGCAGCGTGATTTCGCTGACGACTCCCCGGATCAGGTTCTGCGCTCGGATCAGGTCGTGGTCGAGGGCGCGGGGCAGGCGGGCGAGCAATCGCCTGTAGTGGCCGATGGCGTTGGGCAGGAGCGCAACCACGTTGTCGATGGGGATTTCGGTTTCGGCAAGCTGGCGTTCGAGGGCCTGCTTGTCGGCCTCGGCCTTGATGAGTTGATCCGCCAGTGACGGGGACTTCGACAGGCCCCTGGTGGCGATGGCCTCGACGATACGGGTGATCTGCTTGTCAAGCCCGGCGATCCGGGTCTTGATCTCGGCGGCATCGGTCTTCCGCTTGGTTCGCTCGCGCAGCTGGCGGGCGACTTCCCGCTTGAAGCGGACGATGGCGTCGGGAGTGAAGAGATCATGTTGCAGGACGGTCAGAAGGCGATCCTCCAGCACCTCCCGCTTGATCTTGAGGTTGTTCTTGCAAGCCGCAGGCCCCCGGTCGGCGTTGGTCCGGCAGCCCAGCCGATGATCGACGGTGGAGAACGAGCCACCACAGCATCCGCACACGAGCATTCCAGAGAACAGGTGCCGGGTGATCCTGCCCTTGTGCTTCCTCGGCGTGCTCCGTTCGGCCATTTGCTCGCGGACCTGTTGCCAGAGGTCATCGGAAACGATCCTGAGTTCGGGCGCTTCCCGGACGATCCAGGCGCTGCGCTCGTTGGGCTTTGGGTTCCGTTTCTCCGTATCCGGGTTCTTTAGGAAGCTGCGCCGGTTCCAGGTCACTTCCCCGTGATAGGTCTCGTTGGTGAGGGTCGCGCGGATGCCGGCTGTGCTCCAGCCCTTCGCCCGTGGCGAAGCGATGCCCTCGTTGTTGAGGGTCAGGGCGATCTGCCGGCACGTCCAGCCTTCGGAGGCCAGGGCGAATATGCGCCCGACGATCTGTGCCTGCTCGGGGTCGATCTCCCGCCGGACGGAAACGATGAGCGGGCGGCCGTAGGCATCCTTCCGGGTAGCATCCTCGATGGCGATGGGCCGATATCCGAACAATCGCGAGCCGGTGGAGTAGCCGGCAATGGCCCGGCCCTCTAGTCCGCGCCTGGTCTTGTCCCTCAGATCGTCGAGATAGGCTTCGTTCATGATCCCGCGCAGGCCGGCTTGCAGTTTGTAGCCCTTCGCGGCCGAGTCGAAGCCGTCGGATGCTCCGACGATCCGCAGGCCCTTGAAGACGAACCGGCGTAGCGTCTTCTTCAGTTCGATATCGTCGCGGCTGAGGCGCGAGAGGTCATCCACGATCAGCACGTCGAACAGGCCGGCTTCGGCATCGCGGAGCATTTGTTGATAGCCCGGCCTTCCCTTGGCGATGCCGCCGGAGATAGCCTTGTCCTCGTATCGCTGCTCGACCTTCCAGCCCTGGCCCTCGGCCAGCCGGAGGCAGTTCCGAGATTGATCCTCGATTGAGGTCTCGCGCTGCTGGTCGCTCGAATAGCGGGCGTAGATTGCGGCGCGGGTTGTCATGCTTCTGCCCTCCTCCCGCTTGAAACGCGGATCGGGCGGTCCGCGAAACTCTCCGCGCTTTCCGTGAACATGAACCCGAGAGATCCCGGCTGGCCGTTCCGGGAGTAGGCGACGATGAAGTTGTGAGTGGTCATGCCGACGCCCTCCGCTCGGCGGCGGGGCGCTTGCGGGGTGCTTGCCCTTCCTGTTCAGCGAGGTGCTTCTCGATAAGCTCCTGCACCACGTCGGCCATCGTGCGGCGGTTTTGGACGAGCCAGATTTTGAAGCGCAACCAAACGGCTTCGTCGATCAGGCAGAAAAGTCCTTTGGTCCCCGGCATGTTCCCGATCCTCCTACGATCTCAGGTCTATCAATATTGTAATATAGCCCATGCGGATGGGCAAGACAAGGGGGCATTTTCGCCTCCTGGGAAGGCCCAGGACGAGCGGGTTTCCGGCCCTAGGGAAGGCAGGGGAACTGTTCAGCTTGAGATTGTAGGATCGCCCCAGGCCCCGCCTAAAATCCTTCAGGAACGCAGTCCGGCTCCAGCGGTGATGCATCAGCGGCATCCGCCCGGCAAGTGGGACAAAGCCGGAAGGCTTCATGCCCGGGGTCGTATTTGAACGTCCGGCCGCATCGGCAACAGGGCCGCACGCCGGTCAACTTCGATCCCGGCGGCCGGCCGCGCCTTTTGTAAACAGTTCCCTTCTCGATAGTCATTGCGCGCCCTTGCCGGGGGCCTCGGCGCGGCAGCTCGGGCACTCGCCCCAGGACGGGCCTTGTGGGTCGATCTCGAAGGCCCTTCCGCATCGCCGGCACGCCCGCCGTCCGCGCCGTGGCAGAGAGTTGTGAAGGGATGATGTGACCGGCGCGCCGCTCCAGTTTGCGGGCGGCTCAAGGCCACGTCGCGGAAGGCCGGGGGATCGCTTATGGTTTTTCATTCATCGTGGATGGGGAAAGCGGGCCGGACCAGGCGGTGTCGCGGCCGCCCGGCCCGGCCCTTGGGCGCCGGCGGCGCGTCATCCAGGCAACCGCGCCGCGTCGCCATCACCACCAGCGCGCGGAGGAGGGGCGCGCCGGCGATCTCGTTGAAGGTGCCCGGCGGCGACAGCCGACTTTCGGATGCGCGCCGGGCCGGCCGGTCCGGTCCCGATGCAGGAGACCTCGCCGGCCACGGCGCGGGGTCTCGCGGTCGGCGACATCGGCCCCAGCCTCCGTTGCCTCCCATCACCTTCGCCGTTTCTCAGTGCTTCGCCTGCACCATGATCGACCGCACGTCCGTCGTCGGCGCCCCGGTCTCGATCCGCATGTAGGCGAACGCCGGCCCCACATCGTGCATGCTGAAAGCACGCCCGGCATTGCCATAGGATGCGATCTCGAAGAAGGACGTGGCGTCGGTCGTCAAGGCGCGGACGAAGCTCGCCGACAACGTGTCGGTCGCGACCTGCACGAATGCATTGGCGCCCAGGGATTGTGGCAGGAAGACGACACTGTCCCGCCGGCCGGTCAGGTCGAAGACGCCGCTGACCGATGCCGATTGCGCGATTGTGCTGAAGTCGATCTGATCTCTGAATCCAGCCATCTCACGCAGCCTCCGCCTCGGCCAGGGCCTCGCGCTTCGCCGGCCTGGCCTTCGGCGCCGGCTTTTCGGACTGGGCGGCCCGTTCCTTCACTCGCCACGAGGCGATCAGCCGGTCGGCAACGTCCCTTCCAAGGGTAACATCTGGCAGGCATCGGAAGACCACCCGGGAATAGCCCCGCGCCTCCGCCTCCTCGCCCTCGGCGGGCTCGATCAGCACGTCATCGGCGCCCCACTCGCGCTCCAGCTTCGCCTTCAGCACCAGCAACCGGTCCCGCTTCGCGCCGAAGGCGGCATCGATGGCGGCAAGATCGGTCGCGGTGCCAAAGGCATCCTCGGGCACGTCGTCGGCGATCAGCGCCCACAGCGCCTCGGGCCGGCAGCCAACGGACGCCAGCGGCGATACCGCGCCAGCTTTCTCGCCCCAATAGCCGGCAATGCGGCGATCCGGACCATTGCAATGGTGATCAACGAGCCGCCGCCTCAGTTCGCGGCACGCAGCTGACAAGTCACGGGCCAGCCCAGGATCGCCCGCGACCTTCGCTTTCAACGCCTTCAATGCTGCTTCGTCCAGCCCGGCCTGTTGCATCGCAAGGTCACGGAATGCCCGTTTCGACAGCATCCACGCCTTCCGGTCTGCGTTCATCGCCGCGACTTCCGCATCAAGCCCGGCCGCCTCGGCGATCAGCACCTCGAAGCCGGACGCGGCGAGGGGACGCCCGCCGTGGCCGTTTCTGTGTCTGCCCATCATCGTCACTCCGCGACCGCGTTATAGACCTTGACCAAATGCTGATTCGCCGGCCGCGACATCACCTCATGTAGGGCTTCCTCGAAGCCCAGGCCCGAATGCTCGATCCGGTATTCACGAACCAAGCGCAGCAGGATCTCGCCGGCACGATTCACGTCGGAAAGATCGTCCTGCGCGTAGGTGTGCACGGCCTCCTGCTGATCG
>JACQRS010000087.1 GCA_016206385.1 Candidatus Rokuibacteriota bacterium
CCACTGGGCCATGTGGGCCAGGTAGGTGATGGCGCCGGCCAGTGTGGCGGCGATGGTGGCGATCAGCACGTCCCGGTTCTTCACGTGGGCCAGCTCGTGGGCGAGCACGCCTTCCAGCTCCTGCTCGTCGAGCATGCGCAAGATGCCCTCGGTGACCGCCACGGCGGCGTGCTGGGGGTTCCGACCCGTGGCGAAGGCGTTGGGAGTCTCGCTGGCGATCAGATAGACCCGCGGCATCGAGATCCCCGCACGGGTGGCCAGGGTCCGCACGATGCGGTAGAGGCCGGGCGCCTGGGCCTCCTCGATCGGTTTCGCCCCGTACATGGTCAGCACCAGCTTGTCAGAGAACCAGTAGCTGGCGAAGTTCATGGCGAGGGCGAACACAAACGCCACGAGCATGCCCTCCTGGCCCCCCAGCGCGCCTCCGATCAGGACCAAGAGCGCGGTCAGGACGCCGAGGAGGATCGCGGTCTTGAACATGTTCGACATAGGGGCTCCTCCCTGCTCTGAAACGAAGGGTTCAGCTAGGACCCGGTTGATCCTAGCAATTGGGCGTTAACCCGTCAAGACGACGACGTTTTTTAGCGGTGGGAGGGAATTTCCCTTGACTAACCGGGCGGGTCGAGTTTATACTGAGCCGATTTTTGAAAAACTCCTTTATTCATCGAAGGTTACGTGAGACTCTCATGATCATTCGGGTGTCCGAAATTCCTGCCGAGGGGCTCCGGGTCGAGAGGCTCGAAGCGTTCCCGAACCCGTTCCCGGATCCGTCGTGGACGCTGGAAGCCCTCTCGCTCTTCGTCGAGAAGGACGGGGTGGAGGTCCTGGTGACGGGGCGGCTTGCTGCCCGTGTGCCCCTGACCTGCTCCCGCTGCCTTGAAGCGTTCACTTTCCGGGTCATCGCTGAGGTCGGCACCCGGTTCGCCCCGCGCCCCTTTGGGCGGGCGGAAGAGCAGAGCGAGCTGACCGCCGATGACCTGGAGCTCGACTTTTACGCCGGGGATCTCCTCGAGCTGGACCGGCTGATCCACACCGAAACCGTGCTGAGGCTTCCGATGAAGCCCCTCTGCCGCGACGAGTGCCGCGGGCTCTGCCCCGTCTGTGGCGGCAACCGGAACGCCACTCCGTGCGCGTGCGAGGTGCGGCTGCCGGATCTCCGCCTCGCCGCGCTCAAAACCCTCGCGGAGCGAATGACTCCGCGATAGGAGCGAATACACCATGCCCCTGCCCAAGCGGCGTCATTCGAAGAGTCGGGGCCGGAAGCGCCGGACGCACTACAAGCTCGGCGCTCCCGCGCTTTCGGTCTGCCCCCAGTGCCGGGAGACCAAACTCCCCCACCGGGTCTGTCCGCACTGCGGCTACTATAAAGGGCGCGAGGTTCTGTCCATCGAAGGGGCCTGACGCGGAGGGGGTGTTCTTGCGCCGCCGCGCAGGTCTCCCGTTCGGATTTCTCCGTGGAGCCACCTCACCGGTCGCCGTCTAGGTCCGTGAACATCGCGGTTGACGCCATGGGCGGCGACTACGGCCCTACCGTGGTCGTGGCAGGTGCGGTCGCCGCCGCGCGCGAGCACGGGCTCCCTGTGGTCCTCGTGGGCGACGGGAGCGTGGTGGAGCGGGAGCTGACCCATCACCGGGCCGAGGGCCTGCCGGTGAGCGTCCGCCACGCCTCCCAGGTCGTCGGGATGGCGGAGCCGCCCTCCCAGGCCCTCCGGCGGAAGCGCGACTCCTCGCTGCGGGTCGCCGCCGACCTGGTCAAGGAGGGCGAGGCGGCTGCCTTCGTCTCGGCCGGAAACACCGGGGCCGCGATGGCCATCGGCATGGTCGTCCTGGGTGTGCTCCCCGGCGTGGACCGCCCCGCGATTGCGGTGCTGTTGCCCAGCCTGACCGGCTACACGGTCCTGATCGACGCGGGCGCCATCGTGGATCCCAAGCCCCGTCACCTCGTCCAGTTTGCGGTGATGGGCCACTGCTACGCCAAGGACATCCTGGGCAAGGCCAAGCCTCGGGTGGGGCTCCTCTCCGTGGGGGAAGAGGAGGGGAAGGGCAACGAGCTCACGAAGGATGCCTTCGAGGAGCTCAAGGTCTCCTCGCTCAACTTCGTGGGCAACGTGGAGGGGCGCGACATCTACAACGGCAACTGCGACGTGGTGGTGACCGACGGGTTCACCGGCAACGTGGCGCTCAAGATCTCGGAGAGCCTGGTCGAGATGCTCGGGGCCATGATCAAGGAGGAGCTGAACCGGGACCTCCTGTCCAGGCTGGGGGCGCTGCTCTCACGGCCGGCCTTCACGCGCTTCAAGAAGCGGGTGGACTACACGGAGATGGGCGGGGCGCCGCTCCTGGGCATCAACGGCGCCGCCGTCATCTGCCACGGCGCGTCGCCGGCGAAGGCCATCAAGAACGCGATCCGGGTGGCAGCCGAGTGGGTACAGCGGAACGTCAACGAGCACATCAAGGTGGCCCTGGAGGATGAGGCCATGCTGGCGCGTGAGGGACGGGAGGGAGGCCGCGAATGACGCGAGCGAAGATCATCAGCGTCGGGTCCTACGTGCCCAAGCGCGTGCTGACGAACGCCGACCTCGAGACGATGGTCGAGACGAACGACGAGTGGATCGTCCAGCGCTCGGGAATCCGCGAGCGCCACATCGCGGACGAGAGCGAGGCCACCTCCGACCTGGCGGTGCGCGCCGCGCAGCAGGCGCTGGAACGCGCCAACGTCCTCCCCGAGGACATCGACTTCATCGTGGTGGGCACGACGACGCCCGACATGTTCTTCCCCA
>JACQRS010000070.1 GCA_016206385.1 Candidatus Rokuibacteriota bacterium
CTCAGGCTTGACTTCCCCTGCTCGCAAGCGTAGGAATAAGGGCAATCTGCGCGGGCTGCGACACGGAGGAGGTATGCAAAAGATGCGGAGCGGGGCACGCGTCGGGACCTTCATCCTTCTCGGAATCGCGGCGGCCCTGGCCATTCCGGCCGGAGCCGGGGCTCAGGAAAAGTACCCTTCCCGGCCGATCGAGCTCGTCGTCCCCTACGCACCGGGGGGCGGAACGGATATCATGTTCCGCCACATCGTCAAGGTGATCGAGACCCACAAGCTCGTCCCGGTCCCCATCGCGATTGTGAACAAGACCGGCGGGAGCGGCGCGGTCGGGAAGTCCCACATGATCCGGAGCAAGCCCGACGGCTATGTCCTCGGGGCCGTGGACCCCAACAACGTGACCCAGCAACTCCTGGGCGAGGTGACCTGGGACTACCGGAAGGACTTCACGTACATCGCCAAGATGGTGGATGACGTGAACCTCCTGATCGTGCGGAAGGAGTCGCCCCTCAAGTCTCTCGGCGAACTTGTCGCAGAGGTGAAGCGCCGTGGCGCGAAGAAGTTCTCCATCGCGGGAACGGCCACGGCCTCTCAGGATCACATCGCCTCCCTGGACCTGAACAAGGCGATCCGGGTCGAGACCACCTATCTCCCGGTCAAGAGCGGCGGGGAAGTGATGACCACCCTCCTGGGCGGCCACGTGGATGCGGCCTGGGCCAACCCGGTCGAGTGCATCAGCCAGCTCGAGGCCGGCATGGTCCGGGCCCTCGGTGTCACCGATGTGAAGCGCCTGGAGCTCCTGCCGAAGATCCCCACCTTCAAGGAGCAGGGCGTGGACATGACCAGCTATCTCTGGCGGGGATTCGGCGGGCCCGCCGGCCTGCCCCGTGAGGTCGTCGACTACTGGGTGGACATCCTGACCAAGCTGAGGAAGACCCAGGAGTGGCAGAAGGGGTACCTGGAGAAGTCGGTCCTGGCCGATGGCTGGGTGGTGAAGGTGGACTTTGCCGCGCTCATGGATCGGGAGCTCGAAGCCTACCGGGAGGTTTTCGCCGGGCTCGGAATGCTGAAGAAGTAGCCCGATGCGGAGCAATAAGGGCGATGTCGTCGCCGCCATCGTCCTCCTGGCTCTCGCGCTAGCCTATACCCTCGAAGCTCTCCGTCTACCCGGGGTGAAGTACGCCGTGGGCCCGGGGCCTTCCTTCCTCCCGCTGCTCCTTGGGATCGCCCTCACCGCGCTCTCGCTGGTGCTCTTGGCCGGAACCACCTTGAGCCGGACGGAGCGGGCGGCGGAGCCTTCGCCCGTGGGATGGCACGCGGTGTGGCGGATCGGCGTCATCCTCGTTTCCCTCGTGGGATACGCCCTCCTGTTTGAGCGTCTCGGCTACCTCCTGAGCACCGCGCTCTTCCTGGCCTTCCTCCTGGCCGTGGTGGAGCCTCAGCGGTGGTGGATCGTGGCAGGCGTTCCCGCGGTGTCGTCCATCTTCTCCTATCTCCTCTTCGTCCGCTGGCTGAAGGTGCCGTTCCCCAAGGGGCTCCTCGGATTCTGATGGACGTCCTCCAGAGCCTCCTCTACGGCTTTCAGGTCGCCACGACTCCCGTCAACCTCTTCTACTGCTTCCTTGGCGTCTTCTTCGGGACGCTGGTGGGGGTCTTGCCAGGGCTCGGCACCGTCACCGGGGTGGCGATCCTGATCCCGCTGACCTTTGGCATGAACCCCACGACCGCCCTCATCATGCTGGCCGGCATCTACTACGGGGCCCAGTACGGCGGCTCCACGACGGCGATCCTCCTGAACCTGCCTGGCGAGTCTACCTCGGTGATGACGTGTCTGGACGGCTACCAGATGGCCCGGCAAGGACGGGCGGGACCGGCGCTCGGCATGGCCGCTTTCGCCTCGATCATCGCCGGGACCTTCAGCGTCGTCATGCTCATGCTACTGGCGCGGCCCCTCGTGAACCTGGCCCTCCGCTTCGGCCCTGCCGAGTACACCGCGCTCATGCTCCTGGCGCTGAGCACGATCGGGGGCTTGCTCGGGGAGTCAGTGGTCAAGGGGCTGATCTCCGCAGCCCTCGGTCTCATACTCGGCACCGTGGGGACCGATGCCCTGACCGGCGTCGCCAGGTTCACCTACGGCCAGCCGAAGCTTCTGGACGGTGTCAGCTTCCTCGCCGTGACGGTGGGGCTCTTCGGCGTGTCGGAGGTCCTGGAGAACGCTGAGCAGTCGCTGAGGAGAGAGGTCTACGGGGGCAAGATTCGGGGGCTCCTGCCCGGGCTCTCTGACTGGGCCGCCTCAAAGCTCGCGATTGTCCGGGGGTCAGTCATCGGTTTCGCGGTCGGGATCCTGCCGGGCGCCGGCGCCACAGCCGCCGCCATGCTGGCGTACCTGGCGGAAAAGAAGGCGTCCCGCCAGCCCGAACGGTTCGGCAGAGGCGCCATTGAGGGCGTCGCGGCTCCCGAGGCAGCCAACAACGCGGCGGCCGGCGGGGCCATGGTCCCGCTCCTGACGCTGGGAATCCCGGGATCGGGTACCACAGCGGTGATGCTGGGCGCGCTCATGCTCTATGGCCTCCGCCCCGGGCCGCAACTCTTCGAGAAGAACCCCGACCTGGTCTGGGGGCTCATCGCCAGCATGTACATCGGGAACGCGATGCTCCTCATCCTGAATCTCCCCCTCATCGGCCTCTGGGTGCGGATCATCCGGATCCCCTACCCCGTGCTCTTTCCGCTCATCCTCTTCTTCGCCTTCATCGGCACCTACGCGGTGGATAACGACATCTTCGATGTCTACGTCATGCTGGTCTTCGGGGCGCTGGGGTATCTGCTCCGCAAGCTCCGTTTCCCCGAGGCGCCAGTGATCCTGGGCTTGGTCCTCGGGCCCATGCTTGAGGATCAGATGCGGCGCGCGCTCACCCTTTCGCTCGGGGATCCCAGCATCTTCGTCACGCGGCCGGTCTCGGCGGCCCTTCTCTCGCTCACCACGCTCTACTGGTTCCTGCCCGCGCTCAGGTGGTGCTGGGCCTTGCGGAGGCG
Source organism: Candidatus Rokuibacteriota bacterium (assembly GCA_016206385.1). Classification (GTDB taxonomy): domain Bacteria; phylum Methylomirabilota; class Methylomirabilia; order Rokubacteriales; family CSP1-6; genus JACQWB01. The sequence continues at coordinate 3,028 of JACQRS010000070.1, forward strand.
CCCGGGTTC
>JACQRS010000071.1 GCA_016206385.1 Candidatus Rokuibacteriota bacterium
GCGGCGCCGCCCAGGTCATAGACCCGCGAGGCGCGGGCTTCGACGTCGGCCCCCACCTCCCCTGGAGCGCGAATCCGCGAGGTGTCCTCGGTCACCTCCACCTCGATCTGACCATCCCGGGTCAGGCGCTTCCCGACCACGCGCGTGTCGTAGTACGTCCCGCGGCCACCGAAGAACGGGGTGATGGTCAAGAGGCCGCCGAGCGAGAGCGGCACAAATCCCCGCGGGTGGAGATCCAGCCGCTGGCCGTCCGATCCCACGTCGCGGACGAAGTTCACATAGCTGGCCTCGGTCTCATAGAGAAGCCAGTCGACCCCGGGCACCGGCTGCCGTACCCCTAGGAGGCGCACCTCCGGGAGCCGCTGGAGCTCCACCGGGCGCCCGGTCGTGAGGTCCTGGTACCAGAAGACGTTGCCGACGAGATTCCACGTGTCCCACCGCTGGACGACGAACACGTTGGACTCTGCCCGCTGGAGGCTCCGCTCATGCAACCGGTCGCCGTACTCGCGGAAGAGCCGGTCGTCGCTGACGACGTTGAGGTCCGCCTTGACGCTCAGGCGCGGGGTGAGCTGCCAGTCGTGCCTGAAGCTGCCGACGCCGCGGTCATCGTCATCTTTGAGGCTCTCACGGATGAAGAAGCCGCCAAGGGAGCCCCGGCTCGACTCCGAGAGGACGTAGCGGTACTCGCCCTCCGCGCCCACCCCCCGCCTGGTGAACACGTCCAGGGAGAAGGTGAGGTCCTGGCTGTCGGAGATCGCCCAGAAAAACGGCACCTTCCCGAAGACACCCTTCTGGCTCGAGATCCCCAGCTCGGGGAAGAGGAAGCCGGTCTGGCGCTCGCGGCGGATAGCGGCGGCGAAGAACGGGACCCAGGGGATCAGCGGGAAGCCTCCCACCCAGAACGATGCGTCGCGCCCGACCACGTACTCATCCAGGTCCAGGGTGGCCTCGCCAACGTGGACAGACCATTCGGGCGGGTCGCCCTCGCAGGTCGTGAACACCCCGCGCCGGACTCGGTAGACCCGGTCGCCGGTCCGCTCCATCCGCTCCCCCGCGATCCGGTAGTAGGGGGCGGCGAAGGCCGATGCGTTGTGGACCACCCCGGTACCGGTCTTGAGGTTGTACTCCAAGCGTTCACCGACGAGCCGATCCTGGCCGTCGTAGAAGGTGACGCGGCCCAGCGCCAGAGCCTCGCCGGTCCGCCGGTTGTACTCCACCCGGTCGGCGGTAAGACGGCTGGTCCCGCGGGCGATCTCCACATTGCCGGTCGCAATCACGAGCCCGTCCTCGCCGACCTGCTCGATCCGGTCGGCGACGACGCTGACCTCCCCCTCGGGCTCCCGGAGCGTCAGCGGTGCCTGAGCGACGGCAGGGGAGGCGAGGAAGAGAGCGGCGAGGATCGGGAGGCTTCGGACGGGCAGTCGCGCCATCGGGCGTCTCGTGAGTGCCTATCGCAGAAGGCCTTTTATGCTATCAGCCCCCCTTTCGACTTCGCAAGGAATATCGCGGCCACCCGCGGCCTGCCGGAGCATGTCGGCCACTAAGAAGAGCGAGCCGGTCACACAAATAATTGGGGTCACGGGCGGAGTCAACGCCATGGAGAGGGCCTGAACGACGTCGGATGCCAGCTCGACGCGGCTTTCGCTCGGCGGCAGGAGCGCCCTGAGCTCCTCCGGCGGCGTGGCACGGGGGTTGGAGGAAGCCGTCAGGATCAGGCGGTTGGCCACAGGCAGGAGAGCCTTGAGGATGCCGGCCCTGTCTTTGTCCGAGGAGATCCCCACGACCAAAGTTTTCCCCGAGCCCGGGAAGTACTCCTCGAGAGCTCCGGCGACGGCCTGGGCGCCGGCGGGGTTGTGGGCGCCGTCCAGGATGACCCAGGGGTCACGACCGATCACCTCAAAGCGTCCCGGCCAGCTGACGCGAGCGAGCCCCTCGCGGACCGGGCGGTCGTCCCCCTGGAGATCCATGGCGGAAAGCGCCTTGACGGCGGCGACGGCGAGCAGGGCATTCTCGGCCTGGAAGCCGCCGAGGAGCGGCACGAAGCAATCGGATAGCTCCCACCCGGGCCCCGAGAGGTCCAACCGTTGACCCGAGAGGTCCCGCGCACGGACCATCACCCTGAGGTGCCGGCCGTGAAGCCAGATCGGAACCCCGGCCTCGCCGGCACGCCCGACGAGGATCTCGACCACCTCCGGAACCTGGGCCGCAGCCACCGCGTGGCCGCTTCGGATGATGGCAGCTTTCTCGCGTGCGATCTCCTCAAGCCGCCAGCCCAGGAAGGCTTGATGGTCATAGTCGATCCGCGTGATCACCGAGGCCCGTGGGACCCCGACGGTGGTCGCATCGAGCCGGCCGCCCATCCCCACCTCCAGCACTGCCCACTCCACGCCCTCCCGGGCGAAGTGGTCGAGGGCCAGTGCGGTGGCCGCCTCGAACATGGTGGCGTCGAGGCGCGCGACCAGCGTCCCGAGCGCCTCCACCCCGTCCACCACGTCGTCCTCAGGGATGGCTCGGCCGTTGACCCGAATCCGCTCTCGGAAGGAGCAGAGATGGGGGGAGGTGTAGAGGCCGACGCGGCGGCCGAGGGTCTTGAGGATCGCGGCGGTCATCACCGCCACCGAGCCCTTGCCGTTGGTGCCGCCCACCTGAATGATCGAGTACTGGCGCTCGGGATGGCCCAGAGCGTCCAGGAGCGCCTCGATCCGGTCAAGGCCGGGCCGCATGCCCGCTTGCTCTCCGCCCCGGAGAGCCAGGAGCCGGGAGACCGCCTCGGCGTAGGTCATGGGACGGCGAGCGGGGGGCGATCGCAGAAGAAGACGAGGATCCGGCGGAGGAGGTCCTTCAGCTCCCTGCGCTCGACCACGCGATCTACCTGGCCGTGCTGGAGGAGGAACTCTGAGCGCTGGAACCCCTCGGGGAGCGGCTGCCGGATCGTCTCCGCGATCACCCGCGGGCCGGCAAAGCCGATGAGGGCGCGGGGCTCTGCCAGGATGAGGTCGCCCAGCATCGCCAGGCTCGCCGTGACGCCGCCGGTGGTCGGGTCGGTCAGGATCGAGATGTAGGGAACGCGCTCCTCGCCCAGGCGCTGGAGGGCGGCCGCCGTCTTGGCCATCTGCATGAGGGAGAGGATGCCTTCCTGCATCCGCGCGCCGCCCGAGGCGGAGATCACGATGAGGGGGATTCGCTTCTGGAGGGCCAGTTCGGCCGCTCGCGTCACCTTCTCCCCGACCACGGAGGCCATGCTGCCGCCCATGAAGTCGAACTCGAAGACGCAGAGCACCACGGGAAAACCCCCGATTCGCGCCACGCCCGAGACCACGGCCTCCTCGAGGCCGGTCTTCTCGCGGGCGGAGCGGAGCCGGTCGCGGTAGCGCTTGGTGTCACGAAAGCCCAGGGGGTCTTGAGAGCGGAGGCCCGCGTCGCGCTCCTCAAAGGAGCCCTCGTCCACGAGCAGGGCAACGCGCTCGCGCGCTGAGATCCGAAAAGGATATCGGCATTTCGGGCAGACCCGGCCCGCGCGCTCCACCTCGGCCCGGTAGACGATCTCCTTGCAGGAGTCGCACTTGATCCAGAGCCC
>JACQRS010000095.1 GCA_016206385.1 Candidatus Rokuibacteriota bacterium
ACCAGGAGACGGCGCGGGTCTACTGGGACGAGCACCGCATCCCCTCGATCGGCTTTCGTCCGCTCTCCGTCTACGGCCCCGGGCGCGACCTCGGGCTGACGGCCGATCCCACCCTCGCCATGAAGGCGGCGGTGCTGGCACGGCCGTTCCGGATCCGTTGGGGAGGAAGCACAGACCTGATCTATGTGGAAGACGTGGCCCGAGCGTGCCTCGCCGCCGCGGAGGCCGAGCTCGACGGTGCCCGCGTCTATAACCTCCACGGCGAGTCGGTCGCCGTGAGCGATGTGGTCCGGATGATCGAGGAGGCGTGGCCCGCGGCGCGGGGGTTGATCACCCACGCTGAGGAGCCGATGCCGTTTCCGGCGAGCCTGGCCGATCACGGCTACCAGCGCGACCTTGGGCCCCAGCCGCGCACGGACATCCGGGAGGGAATCCGGCAGACGCTGGAAGAGTTCGTGCGGCTGAAGAGCGAGCAGCGGCTGGACGCGCGCGAGCTGGAGGGCAGCGTATCACCCGCCGCGCCGAGCCCGAGGTGATGGCCGAGATCTCAGTCAGGTCGGCGACGCCCGATGACGCGGCTCCCATCTCCCTGATCTACAACCAGGGGATCGAGGACCGGATCGCCACGCTCGAGACCGATTTCAGAACTCCGGAGGAGCGGCGGCAGTGGCTCGCGACCCGGGGGCCGCGCCATCCCGTCATCGTGGCCGAGGCGGATGGAGCCGTGGTGGGCTGGGGGAGCCTCAACCGCTTCAACCCGCGCCGGGCCTACGACTTCGTGGCCGATTTCTCCGTGTACGTCGAGCGTGGCTGGCGCGGGAAGGGCGTGGGCAGCCGGCTCCTCCCCCGGCTCGTCGAGCTGGCGCGCGAGCTCGGCTACCACAAGCTGGTGCTGTCGGCGTTCCCGTGGAACGAAGGCGGCATGGCACTCTACCGGAAGTTCGGCTTCCTCACCGTCGGGATCTACAGGGAGCAGGGCAAGCTGGACGGGCGGTGGGTGGACACCATCACCATGGAGAAGATCCTGGATTAGCTTGAGTTCGCCCGACGGGAACGGAGGCTACGGCAGGAGGAGCGCTTTGATGTAGTCCTCGGGCGGAGCGGTCACCAGCTCGCGGAAGACGCGGGCGCCCTCGGTGAGCGGGAAGGGACGGACCCAGGGGGTGAGCTCGACCTTGCCGTGGGCGAACAGGCCGATGGCGGCCCGGAGATCGCGCGGGGTGACGGCGTAGGAACCGGTGATCTTCCGCTCTCCCAGCACCACGTCGAACCCCGAGAGCTGGGTGGGGTCGTCGTGCAGGCCGAGCCAGACCGTCTCCCCACCGGGCCGGGTCGCCGCCACCGCGACGCGGCGGGTCTCGGCGGCTCCCACGGCGTCAACCACCAGGTCTGCCCCTCGCCCTCGTGTGAAGTCCCTGACCGACGCGACAACGGCATCCCGCCGCGGGTTGAGGACCGGCTCGGCGCCGAGCTGGTGAGCCACCTCCAGCCGCCGGTCGTTGGTGTCCACCGTCACGAGCCTGAGGGCTCCGGCCGCCTTGGCCACCTGCAGCGTCATCAGCCCGATGGTTCCCGCGCCGATGACCACCACGGTTTCGGGAAACCGCTGACGCGTGAGGGACAGGGCGTGGACGCCGTTGGCCAGGGGTTCCACGAGGGCGCCCTGAACCGGCGACACCTTTTCGGGGAGCGGCAGGAGGGTTGAGACCGGGACCGCGCAGAGCTCGGCGAACCCGCCAGGGCGTTTCATCCCGAACACCTCGCGATCGCGGCAGAGGTGGGTCTGCCCGTCCCGGCACTCCTCGCACTGCCCGCACGAGATCACCGAGTTCACGACCACCCTGTCGCCGACGCGATAGCCCGAGACGCCCTCGCCCACCTCCGCCACCTCTCCGCAGAACTCGTGGCCCATGATGAGCGGCGGTGGGCGGCGGGGGGAGCGGGTGGCGAAGCCCTCGAGCTCGGAGCCGCAGATCCCCACCGCGGCGACCCGCACCACCACCTCTCCGGGCTTGGGGGTCGGCTCAGGAACGTCGCGGACCTCCAGCTGGTCCCACGCGGGATAGACGAGCCCTTTCACAGCCCCACTCTTAGCAGAGGCGGATTGAGTGTGTCAACGCAGGGGCGGCGTGGCACCGGGGCCGGAAATGCCAATTTCTCCTTGACTTTTCCCGGCGCCCCCCGTATATCTAAGCCGGCCAAAGAGCGCCTCAAATTGATGCGTCGGGTCTTCCCGCCTCTAACCGCGTTACTGATGACGCTCCTCCTCGCGGGAGGCTGCGGCTTCATGAGCCAGCCCCTCGAGACCATCCTCCCTGCCGAGGAGCTCTACGCGGCGGGGGAGCACGAGCTGAGCCGCCGGCAGTACGAGGACGCTCGGACCCAGTTCCGGCGGATCGTCGAGCGCCACCCCGACTCCTCCTACGCGCCCCGGGCCCGCTTTCTGATCGGCGAGGCCTTCTTCCGGGAGGCCGAGTTCGACAAGGCCATCAGGGAGTTCGAGGCGTTCATGGCCTTCTATCCGCGCCACTTCATCGCCGACCTGGTCCAGCACCATCTGGCGATGGCCTACTACAACCAGATCAAGCCGGTCGAGCAGGACCAGGGTCTCACGGTGAAGGCGCTGGAAGCCTTCAAGAAGCTGGTGCGTGAGTATCCGGAGAGCCGGTACGCGCCCGACGCCCTCGCGAAGATCGACCTCTGCCGGGGCCGGCTGGCGCAGAAGGAGCTCTGGGTGGCCTACTATTACTACCGGCAGGGCAACACCGTTGCGGCCCGCCAGCGTCTCGAGGGGATCATGAAAGAGTATCCGCGCACCCTCGTCGTCCCCGAGACCCTCTTCCTGATGGCGGAGATTCACCGCCAGGAGGGGCGAGGGGACCAGGCCCGACGGCTGCTCCGGCAGCTGGTCGACGAGTACGCCTATACCGAGTGGGGGCGGCGAGCCGCCCAGCGCCTGGCGGCTCAGAGGTAGTCCGGATGCACGACATCGTCGATCTGCGCTCGGACACCCTCACGCTCCCCACCCCTGAGATGCGGGAGGCCATGGCGCGCGCTGAGGTCGGCGACGATGTCTGGGAGGAGGACCCGACTGTCCAGCGACTCGAGGCATTGGCTGCGGAGCGCACCGAAAAGGAAGCCGGACTCTTCGTCCCGTCCGGCACCATGGGAAACCTGGTTTCCGTCCTGTCGCAAACCCGGCCGGGGCAGGAGATCGTCCTCGACCAGGATTCTCACATCTTCAACTACGAGGTGGCCAGCGCGGCCGTCATCGGCGGCGTCCAGACCCGCCCGATGCAGACCGAGCGCGGTTTCCTCTCTCCCGAGCAGGTCCGGAGCGCGATCCGTCCCCCCAACATCCACATCCCGCCCACGGGCCTGGTCTGCCTCGAGAACACCCACAACCGCCACGGGGGCACCGTGTGCACGCCCGAGGAGATCGGGGCCGTGGCGGAGGTGGCCCACGCCGCGGGAATTCCGGTTCACCTGGACGGCGCGCGGATCTTCAACGCCGCGGTGGCGGTCCGGCGGCCGGTCGCCGAGTTCACGCGCCCCGTCGACTCGGTGACCTTCTGCGTGTCCAAAGGGCTGGCGGCGCCGGTGGGCTCGCTGGTGTGCGGCTCGCGCGAGCTCGTCGCCCGGGCGCGGCGGTTCAGAAAGATGCTCGGTGGCGGCATGCGCCAGGTGGGCGTGCTGGCCGCCGCGGGGATCGTGGCTCTGGAGAAGATGGTGGACCGGCTGGCCGAGGACCACGCCAACGCGCGCCGGCTCGCCGAGGGCCTGGCCTCGCTGCCCGGGATCCGGATCGACCTCGCCAACGTGCAGACCAACATCGTCATCTTCTTCGTCGAGCGCCGAGGGGGCGTTGACGAACTGGTCCCCGGCTGCGCCGCGCGCAAGGTCAAGATCCACGCCATCGGCCCGACCTCGATCCGCTGCGTCACCCACAAGGACGTGGACCGCGAGGACATCGACCGCGCCCTCGACGCTCTTCGGGAGATCACACGGAGCTGGGCCGCATGAGGG
>JACQRS010000002.1 GCA_016206385.1 Candidatus Rokuibacteriota bacterium
CTGAACTTTGTCTGGATAGAGATAACCGCGGGGGTGAGCGCGTCGTGCAGACCCGCCGGGGGCCTTGAGGGGGCTGATGAGGGGGAAAGGCGGGTGGTGGAGAAGCGAGACGCTCCTGGGGGGCGGGAACCACGCTGCTCCCCGTGAGCCACACCAGGAATCCCTCACCCACGCTGGAGGTCACGGGATTTTTCTCACCTCCCGTTGACTCAACCCGCTGGATACTAGCACCTCCCGGATCGCGTAGGCAAGAGATAGATTTCAAGGGCTTTGTGTCATAATTCACATTGCGCGGAGGCGCTTTTTGGCTCGGCGGGCAGGCCATTGGCTGACCCGTGCGCGCTGGCTACTCCATGAGGTAGAGCGGGGCCTTCAGAAGGGAGAGGCCTCCCGGGAGCGACGCCGGCCCCATCCACCCGAGCTGGTTCCTGAGGAGGTCCAGGAGGGAGAAGCGCCGGCGCGGGAAAATCAGCTTGGGCCGCTCGGGCAGGCCCGCGAGGGCCGCGGCACCCTCGATCGCCTCCTCCAGCCCACCCAGCGTGTCCACCATGCGAAGTTCCTTGGCCTGGTGACCGGAGAAAATCTTGCCGTCGGCAAAGCTCAGGACGGCTCGCCGGGGAAGCCCCCGACCGTCGGCCACGGCGTCGACGAACTGGTTGTAGACGTCATCCAAAAGCGCCTGCAGGATCTTCCGCTCCTCCCGGCTCATGGCCCGGGCGAAGTTGCCGAGGTCCTTGAACTGGCCGGACTTCACCACCACGTAGTCCACCCCGACCTTCTTGAGGAGGCCTTCGACGTTGGCGAGCTGCATGACCACACCGATGGAGCCGGTGAGCGTGCCGGGGTTGGCGTAGATACGGTCGGCGGCCGTCGCCACATAGTACCCGCCCGAGGCGGCGACGGAGCCGAGTGAGGCCACCACCGGCTTCCCGGCTTTCCTGAGGCGCTGGATGGCGGCGTAGATCTCCTGCGTGGGCCCCACCACGCCCCCGGGGCTGTTGATCCGGATGACCACGGCTCGAACCGCGTGGTTCTCCTGGTGCTCGCGGAGCTCCCGCACCAGGGGTTCGGACTCCAGGATGATGCCGTCCAGCTCCACGATGGCGACTTTCTGGCCGCCGGGCAGCCCGGTGCCCTCGAGCACGGCCAGGAGGATCCACACCGCCAGGAGGAAGAGGGCCGCGACTCCGGCAATGATGCCGAGCGCCAGGCGGATGGTCCGGCCCCGGGAGGCCATGACCCTACTCCTCGTCCTCCTCCTCGTGGGCCGCCCGCCCCTTCTTGCGGCGGCGGCGGTCCCGATGCTCCTGGGTGTCCTGATGTTCGACGTCGGCGGCGAGCTCCTTGAGGGAGAGCCCGATTCGCCGCTCCTGGGGATCGACGCGAATGACCAGGAGCGTCAGCTCGTCCCCCATGCTGACCATGTCCTCAGGCCGGCTCACCGGGCGGGAGGCCATCTGGGAGACGTGGAGGAGCCCGTCCACCCCGGGCTCCAGCTCCACGAAGGCGCCGAAGTCGGTCAGGCGAACGACCCTGCCCTGGACCCGGGAGCCCATCGGATAGCGCTCGGCCACGGACTCCCAGGGGTCGGGCTGGAGCTGCTTGAGGCCCAGGGATATCCGCTTGGCCTCGCGGTCCACGTTCAGGATGACCGTCTCGATGGTCTGCCCTTTCTTCAGGACCTCGGAGGGGTGGCCGACGTTCCGGGTCCAGGACAGGTCCGAGATATGGAGGAGCCCGTCCACCCCGGGCTCCAGCTCCACGAAGGCGCCGAAGTCGGTGAGGTTCCTGACCCTCCCCTGCACCCGCGTGCCGGAGGTGTAGCGCTGGTCAATGGTGGCCCAGGGATCCGGCTCCACCTGCTTCATGCCGAGCGAGATGCGCTTGTTCCCCTTGTTGACGTCGAGGACCACCACCTCCACCGGCTCGCCGACGTTGACCAGCTTGGAAGGGTGGCCGACTCGGCGGGTCCAGGACATCTCCGAGACGTGGACGAGTCCCTCGACGCCGGGCTCCAGCTCCACGAAGGCGCCGTAGTTCGTGAGGCTGACCACCCGTCCGGTGACTTTCGAGTCTACCGGATACTTGTCCTCCACGGTGGTCCAGGGGTCCGCGCTCTTCTGCTTGTACCCCAGCGAGACGCGCCCCGTCTCCCGGTCGAAGTGAAGGACAACCACCTCGACTTGGTCGCCAACCTGAAACATCTCCGAGGGATGATTGATCCGGCCCCAGGACATGTCGGTCACGTGCAGGAGCCCGTCGATCCCGCCCAGGTCGATGAAGGCCCCGTAGTCGGTGATATTCTTCACCACCCCGGTGCACACTATCCCCTCCTGGAGGACGGAGAGGGTCTGTCGCCGGCGGTCCTCGCGCTCCTCCTCCAGGACCGCGCGGCGGGAGAGCACCACGTTTCCGCGGCGCCGGTTTAGCTTGATCACTTTGGCGCGAATGGTTTGGCCGACAAACGAAGCGAGGTTCTTCACCGGGCGGAGGTCCACCTGGGAGCCCGGCAGGAACGCCTTGACCCCCACGTCAACCGAGAGCCCGCCCTTGACCACTTCGATCACGCGTCCTTCCAGCGGGTTCCCCTTCTCGTAGGCGCCGGAGATGCTGTCCCACACCTTGATCTTGTCGGCCTTCTCCTTGGACAGGACGATCAGGCCGTCCGCGTCCTCCTTGGCTTCGAGATACACCTCGATCTGCTCACCCACTCGGGGCGCGGTGCCGGTCCGGTGGAACTCCTCGATGGGGATCACGCCTTCGCTCTTGTACCCCACGTCCACCAGGACCTCGGCATCCCGCACCTGGACGATCCGGCCGCTGACGACCTCACCCTCCTCGAAGTCGGTGAGGGCTTCGCTGAACCAGTTCTCCATGCGCTCCTCGGGCTCGGCGTCCCGTTGCTGGGGCGCCGGCTTGTCCCCCTCCTTCCGCACCTCCCCGTCCTCGCGGGCGCCCGCCCACGCGTCCGGCGCGGGCTTCCGGCTCCCGGCGAGGGTTGCCGATCGCTTGTCTTCGGCGTCCATTCCCCGACTTCCTCCTTCGCTATGATCCCCGGGCGCGGCGCCCGCCACGACGCCCGCCAGAGCTTTCTCTCACACTGATGCTAGGCGGTATACAGCCCGGCCTCTTCGGGCCGCGCTTCGGTGCCGGCTTTCACCCGGGCGATGGCAGCCATCATCGCCCGGCTTGCCTCGTGGTACCGCTCCTTGCGCCCCACTCCGTCGTCGCCGTCGAATGAGAGCGGCGGGCCGAAGCTCACGCGGACCTTTGTCAAGCAGGGCAGCCAGCGCCCCCGCGGCAGGGCCCGCCCCGAGC
>JACQRS010000073.1 GCA_016206385.1 Candidatus Rokuibacteriota bacterium
CGCTGGGCGTAATCGAGGCCAAACCCCACCACGAACTTGTCGGGGATCTCCCGCCCGACGTAATCCTCTCCGAGGTCAATGATCCGCTGGGCGCGCTTGTTGATGAACGTGCAGTCCTTGAGCGAGGCGGGGTTCCGGGTTTGGAAGTTCCTGAGCAGGTAGGAGAGGGTGAGCCCGGTGTCGATGATCCCCTCCACCACGATGACATCCCGCCCCTCGATCGGATCGTCCAGGTCCTTCCGGATGGTCACCACGCCCGAGGGGGTCGGCGGGCCGTAGGACGAGATGGAGATGAAATCGGCCGTGGCGGGGACCGTCAGGGCGCGGATCAGGTCGGCCAGGAAGGCCACTGAGCTTTTGAGCACGCCGATCAGGTGCGGGGTGCGGTCGGCATAGTCTTTGGAGATTTCCCGAGCCAACCGCTCGACCTCTGCACGGATCGCGTCCTCGTCCAGGAGGATCTCTTCCAGGTCGTCGTACACGCGCTAGGCTCCGGCGGTATCGGCGGCGGTCTCCCGCCAGCCGAACTTGCGGGCCAGCGCTCGCCAGTCTTTTCGGTTCAGGAGCCGGATCCTGACGTTGGGGTGCAGGGTCTTCAACTTCCTGATCTTCCGGTGCTTCGCCGTGATGAGGCGCTGCTGCTTCATCGTCAGCTCGATATAGACGTCGTGCTCAGGGAGGTAGAAGTCCGGGGTAAACGCCTCGGTGACCCTGCCCCGGGTGTCCCGCTCGAGGGGAAAGGAGGTCGGCTCGTACTGCCAGGCTACGCCGTAGAAGGTGAGGAGCCGGGCGAACTCCCGCTCGCTCGCGTGGGCGAACGCCGTCAGGCGCGGCTTCCCGGCTTGATCGCGGGGGTGCCGTTTTTGCAGAGGGGACAGTCCTCAGGCTTGTAGGTCGGCACGGTGATGGTGGCCAGCGCGGCCTTCTTCACGGGGAACACTGCCGTGCCGCCGCTCCGATCGATGAGCGCGCCCACTCCCACGAGAACCCCGCCGGCCTCTTCAACGACCCGCATGACCTCGCGGGTGGAGCCGCCCGTGGTGATCACGTCCTCCACGACCAGGCAGCGCTCGCCCTGGCTGATCTCGAAACCGCGGCGGAGGCGCATCGTGCCCGCCTCGCGCTCGGCGAACAGCGCGCGGGCTCCGAGGGCGCGGGCCACCTCGTGGGCCACCAGGATCCCGCCGATGGCAGGGGCGACCACGACCTGGACCTGGTCGCCGGTGAAGGACCTGGCAAGCTCGCGGCAGAGCGTCTCGGCGCGGTGTGGATCCTCGAGCACCTTGGCTGATTGGAGATAGATATCCGAGTGCAGCCCCGAGGCCAGGAGGAAGTGCCCCCGTAGGAGGCCGCCCGACTCCTCGTAGATCGCGAGGACCTCCTGTTCGGTCATGCTGTCGCCATCGCCTCCAGGATGACCCGCGCGGCTTTCTGAGGGTCAGGCGCTCCCGTGATCGGGCGCCCCACGACCAGATAGTTGGCGCCGGCCTTGAGCGCTGCCTCAGGGGTAGCGACGCGAGCCTGATCGTCTGCCGCGCTCCCGGCCGGCCTCACGCCAGGGGTGACGATGACCCACTCTCGTCCCAGTCCCATCCGGAGGGCTCGGATTTCCTGGGGCGAGGCGACGCTGCCGTCAGATCCAGCGGCTTTCGCGAGGCGGGCCAGGTCGAGCACCTGGGCCTCCACAGAGAGCGGCACGTTGAGCTCGCGATGAAGCGCGCCGCGGTCCAGGCTGGTCAGGACGGTGACAGCCAGGCAGAGGGGCTTCGGCCCGTTGAACTCGTGAGCCGCCATCTTTGCAGCCGTGGCCGCCGCCTGGAGCATGGCGGAGCCGCCGGAGGCGTGGAGGGTCAGCATGGCAACGCGGAGCCGGGTCGCCTCCCTGACGGCTCCCGCCACGGCATGGGGGATGTCGTGATACTTGAGATCGAGGAAGACCCTACCCCCGCGCTTCTGGATCAGCTCAACGGCTGCCGGGCCCGCGGCGGTGAAGAGCTGGGTGCCGACCTTGAAGGTGGAGACCACGCCGTGAAGCCGGTCCAGAAGCGCCTCGGCCTGAGCCAGGCTTTCGACATCGAGAGCAACGATGAGCCGGTCCCGGGGATCAACCACTCGCGTGGTACTCCTGGAGTGACCTGACGGTCAGCTCGCCCTTGAGGAGCATCTCGATCCCTGCGGTGGCCGCCTGAGTCCCGTCCACGGTGGTGTAGTAAGGGATGTTCTGCATCACCGCTGTCCGGCGGATCAGATACGAGTCCTTCCGGGCCCGCCCATCCTCCGGCGTGTTGAACACCAGCGCGATCTCGCCGCGCTTCATCAGGTCCACGATGTTGGGGCGCCAGCCCTCGGCCACCTTGTGGATGACATCCACGGCCATCCCGTGGCGGGCCAGGACCTTCGCCGTCCCCTGGGTCGCCACGAGGGCGAAGCCCATCTCAGCCAGGCGCCTGGCGATGGGGACCGCGGCGCGCTTGTCTCGATTCTTCACCGAGATGAAGACCTTCCCGGTGGTGGGGAGCGGTGAGCCCGCCGCGAGCTGGGACTTGACGTACGCCTTCCTGAAGTCCTGGTCCATCCCCATGACCTCGCCGGTGGACTTCATCTCAGGACCGAGGACCACGTCCACGCCGGGGAACTTGACGAACGGGAAGACCGCTTCCTTGACCGCGATGTGGGTGATCTCCCGCTCGGCGGTGAAGCCCAGCTCGGCGAGAGCCTTTCCCAGCATGAGCTTCGTGGCCAGCTTCGCGAGGGGCACACCGATGGCTTTGGAGACGAAGGGGATCGTGCGGGAGGCGCGCGGGTTCACCTCCAGGACATAGATCGTCTCGTTCTTGATGGCGAACTGGACGTTGATGAGGCCGATGACCCCCAGCTCTTTTGCCAGGGCCTGAGTGTGGGTCTTGAGGCGCTCGACTTGGTCGTCGCCGAGGGTGTAAGGGGGAAGCGCGCAGGCGGAGTCGCCTGAGTGGATCCCCGCCTTCTCGATGTGCTCCATGATGCCGCCGATCACCACCCGCTCGGGGTCGGCGATGGCGTCCGCGTCCACCTCGAGGGAGTCCTCGAGGAACTTATCCACCAGAATCGGATGCTCGGGCGAGACCCTGACAGCCTCGGACATGTAGCGGGAGAGGTCAGTCTCGTCCCAGACGATCTCCATGGCCCGTCCGCCCAGGACGTACGAGGGGCGCACCAGGACGGGATAGCCGATGGCTGCTGCCACGCCCTGCGCCTCTTCAAATGACCGCGCGATCCCGCACGGAGCCTGGGCCAGCCCGAGACGGGTCAGGAGATCGCTGAACCGCTCGCGATCCTCGGCCCGGTCGATGGCATCGGGGGAGGTGCCGAGGATCGGGACGCCGGCTTTCTGGAGGGGGACGGCGAGCTTCAGGGGCGTCTGTCCCCCGAACTGAACGATGACGCCCAGCGGTCGCTCCTTCTCCACGATGTTCAGCACGTCCTCCAGCGTCAGCGGCTCGAAGTAGAGGCGGTCGGAGGTGTCGTAGTCGGTGGAAACCGTCTCAGGGTTGCAGTTCACCATGATCGCCTCGACCCCGAGCTCTTTCAGCGCGAAAGCGGCGAGGACGCAGCAGTAGTCGAACTCGATCCCCTGGCCGATGCGATTGGGGCCCGAGCCCAGGATCATCACCTTGGGCC
>JACQRS010000003.1 GCA_016206385.1 Candidatus Rokuibacteriota bacterium
ATCCAGGAGGTCACGCGCGACTCGGACCTCGCCGCGCTGGAGAAAGCGCTTGCCTCCGCCGACCTCGCGGTGGACGCGCTCCTCGGCACCGGGCTCAGCGGCGCGGCCACCGGCCTCTACGCGCCCACCATCGAGTCGATCAACAGGAGCGGCAGGCCGGTGGTGGCCCTGGACCTTCCCTCGGGTCTCCCCTCTGATCATGGCCGGCCCCTCGGTCCCACGGTTCGCGCTGCTCTGACGCCAACGTTTGCCGGGTGGAAGCGGGGGCTTCTCCTCTATCCCGGCGCGGCCTGCGCGGGGCAGGTGCGGGTGGTCGATATCGGGATCCCGGACGCCGCCGCGCGCGAAGGGATCGGGGTGTTTCTCCTCGAAGCCCCCGATGTCGCCAGCTTGTTTCCCCCGCGGCAGCCCGATGCCCACAAGGGGGCCTTCGGCCACCTCCTGGTAGTGGCGGGGTCAATGGGGAAGACCGGGGCCGCAGCTCTCGCGGGGAGAGCCGGGTTGAGGACCGGAGCCGGGCTGGTCACGATTGCAGCGCCGGTCTCTCAGCAGCCGATCGTCGCGGCGCTCGGCATGGAGTTCATGACAGAGCCGCTTCCCGAGACCGCGGGTCAGTCGGCCAGCCTCAAGGCGAAGGATCGGATCCTGGAGCTGGCAGCCAGGACCGACGCGGTGGCTCTCGGCCCGGGCATCTCGTTGGATCCGGAGACTCAGGCTCTCGTCAGGGAGCTGGTCAAGGAGGTCAGGCGGCCCATGGTCGTGGACGCCGACGGGCTGACGGCGTTGGCCGGTCATCTGGAACTCCTGAGAGAGTCTCCGGCTCCGCGCTGCCTGACCCCCCATCCCGGAGAGATGGCTCGCCTGTTGGGCTCGCCAGCGGCAGAGGTTCAGGCTGACCGGATCGAGCGGGCCCGAAGCTTCTGCCAGCGTTACGGCGTGTTCCTGGTCTTAAAAGGCGCCCGAAGCGTCGTCGCTGAACCGGGCGGCAGGGTGTTTATCAACCCGACGGGCAATCCCGGCATGGCCAGCGGCGGCTCCGGAGATGTCCTCACCGGTGTGGTCGGCGCCTTGCTGGCGAGGGGAGCTGGGCCGCTCGAGGCGCTCCACGCCGCGGTCTTCCTCCATGGCCTGGCAGGAGACCTGGCCCGCGACGAGAAAGGCGAGGAGGGGCTCATCGCGGGAGACATTCTGGAGGAGATCCCGCGAGCCATTCGGCAGATCCAGCGCCCGGATTTTGCTTAACCCTCCCGCCGGCTTCGAGTATTCCTGAGCACGCTCGGCCTGGCCACCATGTGCATCGGCCATGGCCTGGCCAACGCCACCATCATTGCCCGCGAGGAGTAGCCCGTCTCGGTCCGCTGCGGTATCCTCCGTGTGTGGCACGACGCTCGCATCGTTTTGAGAGCCGCACCCCGGAGGAGACCCGGCGCATCGGCGAGGCGCTCGGCGCTCGCCTCGGTGCCGGAGGGGTGGTGGCGTGCGTCGGCGAGCTGGGAGCCGGTAAAACCTGCTTCCTCCAGGGGCTGGTGCGCGGCCTGGGCGTGAGCGAGCCTGCCACCAGCCCGACCTTCGTGTTGATCAACTACTACCGGGGCCGCCTCCCCGTATACCACCTGGACGCTTACCGGACTCAAAGCCTGACCGAGATCCTGGACCTCGGCATTGAAGAGCTGCTCTGGGGGGATGGGGTCACGGTGGTCGAGTGGGCGGAGAAGCTCCTGCCGCTCCTCCCCCCCCACACCATCGTGGTCAAGATCGCGGGGCTCGGTGAGGAGCCGCGAGAGATCGTGCTGGAAGGGTTGCCTGAGGACATGGTCCTCACCGTATCGGCTTCAGGACATTGACCGCCCGCTGGAGGCGTGCTAGGAAGGGCGGGACACGAGGCGAGAGTGGCCGAGGCGGCTCGGATCAGCGACTGGCCGAAAGAGGAGCGTCCAAGGGAACGGTTCTACGCCAAGGGGGCCGAGGCCCTGGCTGACGCCGAGCTCCTGGCGCTTCAGCTCGGAACCGGAACGCGGGGCCAGAGCGCCGTAGACCTTGCCCGAGGCCTCCTGGCCCGATACGGGTCGCTGGCCGGTGTGGCGGGGCGCGATGTGGTGGAGCTGGCGGGGATCAAAGGGATCGGGCGCGCCAAGGCCGTGAGGCTGGCCGCGGCCTTCGAGCTGACGCGGCGCCTCCGCTCGCGTGTCACGGATGGCAAAGTCAGCCTGGGAGGCCCCGAGCAGGTCTTCGCCCACCTCGCCCCGCTCATGGAGAACCTGAAAAAGGAAGTGTTCCACGTGCTCCTGCTGGACGCCCAGAACGGGCTTCTCCGCGACGTCGTGGTCTCAGAGGGGACGCTCTCGGCCAGCCTGGTCCACCCGCGCGAGGTCTTCAAGCCCGCCATCCTCGAGTCCGCTGCCGCGCTGATCCTGGTCCATAACCATCCCAGCGGCGACCCGACTCCCAGCCGGGAAGACGTCAGGCTCACCCGGCAGCTCGTTGAGTGCGGAAGGCTTCTGGACCTCAAGGTCCACGACCATGTGATAATCGGAGCCGGGCGCTTTGTCAGCCTGGCCCAGCGCGGCGCCGTATAAGGCGAAACAGGAAGGACGCCAATGAAGATTCAAGGGGTTGGCCACGTGGTGCTCAAGGTGCGTGATCTGGACCGATCGGCGGAGTTCTACCGTGACGTCCTAGGGCTCAAGGAGGTGGCGCGCTACCAGAACCGGATGGTCTTCTTCTCGGCGGGGCAGAACCACCACGACCTGGCGATCCTGAGCGTGGGGCCCAACGCCCCGGCCCCGGACCCCGTCAGCGTCGG
This sequence comes from Candidatus Rokuibacteriota bacterium, assembly GCA_016206385.1. Classification (GTDB taxonomy): domain Bacteria; phylum Methylomirabilota; class Methylomirabilia; order Rokubacteriales; family CSP1-6; genus JACQWB01. The sequence continues at coordinate 2,804 of JACQRS010000003.1, forward strand.
GCTCTACCACGTCGCCCTCAAGATCGGCGACAACCTGGATCTGCTCCGGGAGGCCAAGGCCCACCTGGAGGCACACGGGGTCAAGATCCGCGGCGTGAGCGACCACCGGGTGAGCCAGTCGATCTACGTGGAGGACCCCGACGGCAACGTGGTGGAGCTTTTCGTGGATGCCGACCCGGCCCTGTGGGCCCGGGACCCCTCGTCGGTGGCGACGGTGCTCCCGCTCCAGCTCTGAGGCTACCCCTTCGCCAGCTTCTCGACCTCCTTCTTCGACAAGGCCTGAAGCCGGGACAGGAGCGCTTTGACCTTTCGCTCTGGGGCGTGGTCGGCCAGGATCAGCTTCTTGGATTTCGTGCCGTTCTGGATGTAGGCCACCCAATCGTCCAGGCTTGGTGTTCCTCGCCATGCGATCGTGAGTCCGCTGATCCGCATCCGCCTTCGTCCCTCGACCTTCGCCAGCGGTTTTCGACCCGCCTCCATACGTCGTGCCCTCGGCGTGAAGAAGTTTACCGCGCGTCACGAATATTTTCTGAGAAAAAAACAGATTACAAACTTAACTTATGAAGGCGAGAAAAGATTGTCAAGGATTCGTTTCGCCGCTTCCCATGCGTGATTTCGCGCGCGAAGCACGTCGGAGCCTCATGGGATCGGGGATTCTTCGAGGGGCTCGCGTTCGTGGACGACAGGATCGGTGTTTCCGGGGGACGCCCCTGCAGACGCGCGCCAGAGCGTCGATTTCAGCGATTGTGGATAACTGTGGAAAAGTGGAAAACCTGTGGGTATCAGGAGGGGCCCTTGGAGCCCCTGAGCTCGTCGAGCCGCGTGAGGCCGCGCCGCGTAACCTCCCGGAGAAGCTCGGCGAGGATCAGTTTGGCGAGGATCGGGCCGCGCGTGACGAATCCGGTGAAGTACCCGCACGCCGTTGCCCCCGCAGCGAGGACCTGGAGCGCTTTGTCGGGGGCGTCGATCCCGCCGGTCGCGATGAGCTCCAGCTGATCGCCGAAGCGCGCGCGCAGCCGCCGCACCGTCTCGAGGGTCTGGGGGAAGAGTTCCGGTCCCGAGAGCCCGCCGGCCCCCTGGGAGAGCCGGGGCTCGGTGACCCGGCGCGCGTTGCCGTGGTTGATGATCCGGATGCCGTGGTCCAGGGCCAGGGGGATGATGGCGCGCTCGTTGGTCTCGCTGAAGTCCGGGGAGACCTTCACGATCACGGGTTTGTCGGTGGCATCGCGGACCGCCTTGAAGAGCGGGCCGAGGGCCCGGGGCGTCTGGCTCCACTGATAGACCAGGGTGGTGTTGGGGGAGGAGATGTTGAGCTCGACCAGATCGGCGAAGCCCGCGAGGGCCTCGACGAGGGCCACGTACTCCTCAGCGGACTCCCCCGCCACGGATACGATGAGGGGGACCCGGTGGGGCAGGGTCGGGAGGGCCAGCCGGTACGCCTCGAGGCCGGGGTTCTTGAAGCCGTTACAGTTGATCAATCCGGGCCCCCGATCCGTCTCCACGCGCACCAGGTTGGGCTCGGGGTGGCCGGGCCGTGGCCTCAGCGTAATGGTCTTGGTGGTGACAGCGCCGAAGCCCAGTCCCATGGCGCGGCGGAGGATCGTGAGCTCGTAGTACATGGAGGAGAGGATCAGGGGATTGGGGAGCCGCACGCCACCCAGGGTGATGTTGAGGCGCGGGTCTTCGGCCCTGAACAGGGACAGCCGATCGAGGGGCACGAGCCTGAGCACGAGCTGGCCCAGGGACACCGCCGTGGGTTCGGGAAGCCGGCAGAGGAGCCCGCGATAGATCGCCCCGTAGATCAGCCAAGCCGCTCTCACCATGGCCTGGGGGGGAGGATACCATGAGCCCTCCCCGCTTCGTGGTGGACACCATGCTTGGCCGGCTGGCCCGGTGGCTCCGGGCCATGGGCTACGACACCCTCTACCTCGGTCCGGCTGACGATCGTCGGCTCCTCCAGCTCGCCGAGACCGAGAACCGGATCCTCCTCACGCGGGATGCAAAACTCGCTCGCCTGGCGGCGTCCCGGGGGTGCCTGATCCGCGCCGACGGGGTGGACCACCAGCTCGTCGAAGCAGTCGAGAAGCTATCGCTGGTGCCCCGAGAGGCGGGCTGGCTCTCCCGCTGTCTCGAATGCAACACGGTTCTCGAACCGCGCCCCAAGGAGCTGCTGAGCGGGCTGGTTCCCGAGTACATCTTCGCGACCCACACCGAGTTCATGGGTTGCCCCGGCTGCCGCAAGGTCTACTGGGCGGGGAGCCACGCCGACCGGATGCTCACGCGGCTCAGCCGTCTCCTGGATCGGAAAGGAAGCCTCTGAATGTCCCTTCATCCCGACCCCTATCGAGCCATCGACCGCCAGCCCGACCCTTCCCGCTATGTAAAAAGCCTGGAGGCGCGCGGGGAAACCAGGAGCCAGACCCGGCTGCGCGAACACTTTTTGAGATTTGCCCGCGTCAAGCCCGGATGGCGCGTGCTCGAGGTTGGCAGCGGAACCGGTGTGATTTGCCGGGATCTCGGCCGGATCGTCGGCCCACGGGGCGCGGTGGTCGGCGTAGACCCGAGCCGGGTGTTCGTTGAAGCGGCCCGGCGCCTGGCGAGAACGCACGGGGTGGGAGACAGGGTCCGCTTCGTGGTGGGGGACGGCGAGCGTCTCAGGTTCAGGGAGGGGGCTTTCGACGCCGCCCTGGCTGTCACCGTGCTCCTCCATGTCCCGCGGGCTCTGGCCGTCCTGAGAGAGATGATCCGCGTCACGCGGCCGGGAGGGATTGTGGGGGTGCAGGACCAGGACTTCGGCACGCTCGCCCTGGATCATCCCGACCGGGCCCTCACCCGCAGGATCCTCGACGGCGTTGCCATGAAGATCTATGCCGATCCCTGGAGCGGCCGCACCCTCTTCGGAACGCTCCGGCGTCTCGGCCTCAGGCGCGTCCGGCTCAGCACCGACGTGTACCAGGACACCCGGCTCGAGCCGTGGACCAAGTCCATGCTGGAGCGACGGGCCGAGCACGCTGTGGCGCTCGGCCTCGTCGGCGAGCGCCAGGCCCGGCGGTGGCTGGAGACCTTGGAGGCCCAGGCGCGCGCCGGCAGCTTTGTCCTCACGCTGAACTTCTACGGCGTCGTCGGGGTGAAGCCGGGCTAGAAGTACTCGAACGCGGAGGCCTGGCGCTCCATGTCGAGGCGCAGCCCCGCCATGAAGACGAGGTAGGGATGGGCACCGAGCCCCACCAGCCGGTCGCGATCAAAGGCGGCCAGCGCCGCCTGCGCCGCGGCATCGAGCCCCACCTCGGTCATCGCGCCCGGCGGGTCGTCCAGATAGCGCTGGCGAAAGGCGTCGTCGGACTTGAGCAGGAAGAGGCACTTGTTGAGCCGGTAGGCGCTCGCGGGAGGGAAGAAGTAGTGGTGCGGGTCCATGAACGATCTCCCTTCACACGGGCCACGCCACCACGGCGTTGCCGTGATGCCAGGAGGGCTCGTAGCAGAAGACCTCGGCGCGCGCCTGGCCCACAGCGCCCAGCAGGGTGATCCACGTCCTGAGCTCCACGTTGCCCGCCTTGTCCAGCTCCTCGCCGGTCAGGGTCGCGGTCTCGAGGCCCCGCCCCTCGGCGAGGGCCTGGAGCAGCCGCCGGTCGAAGTCGTAGTCCGGGGAGCCGTACCGGTCGGTTCCGGGGACGTGGGACATTCCTCCAGAGGCCATGAGCGCCACGCGCTCGGATCGCGCATCCAGGATCGCCCGGAGCGCCTGGCCCCACGCGTAGCAGCGGCGGGGCGTCGGCTGGGGCGGCAGGTAGACGTTCACATAGAGCGGGACGATCGGCACCCGGGGTTCGGGCACGGTGAAGTGGAGCGGGATATAGAAGGCGTAGTCGAGCCGGATCTCCTGGGAGTAGCAGAGGTCGAAGCCGCGCTCGATCCCCTGTTCGAGGATGGCGCGCGCCAGCGGCTCGTGCACGGGGAGCGTGTACCGGTAGCGACCGAACTGGCCCGACACCTCGGAGCCGACGAAGACGGCAAAGGCCGGGACCGCATTCAGGAAGAACCCTTCGATGTGATCCCCCGCGATCACGCAGATCGCGTCCAGTCGGGCATCGGCCAACCGCTGCTTGACCCGGGCAAACGCCCCGTGGACTCGCAGCACCAGATCACGGTCCTCTGTGTCGGGACGCACCAGGAGCTGAGGCGTGTGGGCGCAGGCGACAGCAGCGACAAGCGGCATGGTCGGCTCCTTCGGGCTGACCGATTATACCCGGGATCTGAGCTTGACTCCCGTCCCGTGAGTATGTAGATTTCCAGACACGGACGATTAGCTCAGTTGGCAGAGCGCTGGCCTCACATTGCGGGGGCCGAGTCAGAACCCCTCGGGAAGTTGCGGACTTTCCGGGGGGTTTTTCTTTGCCCCCTTGGGTGAAATGAGGTCCTTTAAGGTGGTTTTGGGGGGCTATGGGGTACACTTTTGGGGTACAGTGGCGGACAGCCCGCTTTTTGAGGTGCGGTGAAGGCGCGGGTGGCCACTCCTAATGGTCGGAGCGTTGATGTGATGGGCCAGCGCGCGTTGTCCTGAATGCGTTGAAT
>JACQRS010000088.1 GCA_016206385.1 Candidatus Rokuibacteriota bacterium
CGTGAGCCTCGGTGATCGCGCCCTCCTTGATCGGGATTAAGATGTCACCGGCCTCCTCCAACGCCCCGGCGTAGGTGTCAACGACGACCCGCGCGCGCTTAACGGTCTCGGTGTCAACCTCCCGAGTCTCGGGCCGGAAGGCGCCCACCGCATCGACGTGAGTGCCGGGCCTGAGATCCCTTCCGTCGAAGACCGGCGTCGGCGAAGTGGTCGAGCAGGTGACCAGGTCAGCCTGGCCCACCGCGGCGCGCGCATCCGGCGCCACCTCAACGGAGATCCCGAGCTCCTTCGCCATCGCCCGAGCAAACTCGCGCGCCCGTTCCCGGGTCCGCCCGACTATGAGCACCCGCTCCAGCGGGAGAACCGCGATGAGGCACCTGAGCTGGAAGCCGGCCTGGACCCCGGCGCCGAAGCAGGCCGCGCTGCGCGAGTCTGGCCGAGCCAGAAAGCGTCCGGCCAGCGCTGAGGCGGCGCCGGTGCGGATCCCCGTCAGGAACCCGGCCTCCATCAACGCGAGGGAAGCCCCCGACTCGAGGTCCAGAAGAAGGTAGGAGGCATGGATGGTGGGCAGGCCGCGCTCGCGGTTCCGCGCGTAGACCGTGACCAGCTTGGTGCCCAGGACGCCGGATGCCAGGAGAGCTGAGGGCATCACCAGGAGCAGCCCGCCCGGAGGCACGGCCATCCCCTGGCGGGGAAGTACCCGGCAGGAGCCTTCGGCGTACTGGCGGAAGGCCGATTCGACGGCGGCGATGACATCCGCGGGAGCGAGCAGGCGCTCCAGCTCCCGCCGGCTCAGCACGAGCATCACGCGTTGGGCTGCTGTCGGATCATCCGCTGCACCCGGGCTTCCATGACGACCTCGCCCCGCTGGTTCAGGACGCGGTGCTGGTAGCTCACGATCCCCCGGTCGGGCTTCTTCGTCTCCCGCTTGTCGGCGACCTCCACCTCGACACGGAGCGTGTCCCCGGCCAGCACCGGGGCCACCACTCGGATCTCGCCGCCCAGGTAGGCCATGCCGGTGCCGTGAATGAGCCCGGTCTGCATGATGAGCCCCTCGGAGAGGGCGAAGGTGAGGGCTCCCGGCGCCGGGCGTCCCTTGAACACGCTCTCCCGGGCCACGTACTCCATGTCCATGAAGAGCGGCTCGTTGAAGCCGCACAGGTTCACGAACGTCACGATGTCGGCTTCGGACACGGTCCGCCCGAGCGTCTCGTATTTGGCGCCGATCTCGTGCTCCTCAAACGTCAACCCTTGCTGTCGCATTGGTTTCCTCCTTCCCTTCTGATCGCCACGGTCCACGACTTCTCACTCGCGCCGTATCGTTATAGGCAATAAAAAGTATTGCCACACCTCAGTGAGCGGGAGTAGACTACGGCAGAGGGGGGAAGATCAATGGCCAAGGTTATGATATCGCTCCCTGATGCGTTCTTGAAGAAGGTGGACCGGGCCGCAAGGGCGCAGGGGCGGACGCGGAGCGAGCTGATCCGTGAGGCTTTGAGGACCACGCTTGGCAGGGAGGACGCCCGCTGGCGATCCTGGAAGGAGGCGCTCGCCCCCCTGCGCGACCTGGAGCAGCAGTGGGTCGGGCAGTGGGATTCGGCGGACATCATCCGCTACTACCGAGAGACCCGCTATGGCGGAGAAGATCGTCGTTGATACGTCGGTCCTCATCAAGTGGTTCAAGACCCGTGACGAAGACCTCCTCAAAGAAGCACGCGCCCTCCTCAAAGAGGTAGAAACACGTCCCCTGGAGGTGCATGTTCCCGCCCTGCTCCTGTACGAGGTCGGGAATGTCCTGCTCCTTAAGACGCGGCTCGGCCCCGCGGGGCTGGATCAGGCCATCGAGCGCCTGGCAACCCTGCCCTTCACGGTGGCTCCGCCTGCCATACCGCTTTTGCAACGGGCCGCCCGCCTGGGACGGGAACTCATCCTCACGTTTTACGATGCCTCCTTCCTCGCGCTGGCGGTCGAGCTAGACTGCCCGTATATCACGGCTGACCGCCGTCTCTTCGAGCGCATCCGTTCCCTTCCTCGGGTCCGTCATCTCTCCCGAGTCGGTACTCTGCTCTGACATTGTTGACTCACGTTTCGCCGAGGTAGGCGCGGCGCACCTCGGCGTTCTCCTGGAGTTCCGCGGCCGCGCCCGAGAGCACGATGGCGCCGGTCTCCAGCACATACCCCCGGTGCGCGATGGCCAGCGCCATGGCCGCGTTCTGCTCCACCAGGAGGATCGTGGTTCCCTGTCGATTGATGTCGAGGATGGTTTCGAAGATCTGCTCCACCAGGACCGGCGCCAGCCCCATGGACGGCTCATCGAGCAGGAGCAAGCGCGGCGAGGCCATGAGGGCTCGCGCGATGGCCAGCATCTGCTGTTCGCCGCCGGAGAGCGTGCCGGCCACCTGGGTCCGCCGCTCCTTGAGCCGGGGGAAGATCCGAAACACCCGCTCGAAATCCTGCGCCACACCGCCGTCGCTGCGCGCGTACGCCCCCATCTCGAGGTTCTCGAGCAC
>JACQRS010000004.1 GCA_016206385.1 Candidatus Rokuibacteriota bacterium
CAGGGGGATCCCCCCAAGGAGGCCGACCCCGTCTGACACAAAGAATCGGCCCCCGTCGTGCGCAAACACGGCGAGGGCCTGGTCAGGAGCAACGCGCGTGCGGTGTCCGACCTGCCTCCCAGGGTAGCAGGATCGGGCGGACGGAGCGACGACACCCTGGGAGGGAGGTTCGGATGGCGGAAGGGAACGGGTCCATGACACCCGGGCAGACCAAGGCCCTGCGCGCGGCGATCGAGCACTGGCAGAGGCGCCTGAAGGAGCACCCCGAGGTCCACCCCTGGCTGCAGGAGCGGGGGTACACGTCCGAGCGCCTCGAGGCGGAGCGCATCGGGTACAGCGACGGGACGCTTGCAGAGATCGCCCAGGGGGAGGAGCGAGAGGCGCTCGACGGGATGGGGCTGCTCAAGGAGAACGGCGGACGTCTCGTCTTCCCGCTCCTGACCGGGACCGGATGCCTGGCTCTGCGGATGGTCAGCCTGGAGGACGGGGCCGAGTCGGTCCGCGTCCTGACGGAAGGTGCACACCGCACGCCGGACGGCACGGTGCACCTGACACGGGGCAAGAGGCTCTACACCCTGCGAGCGGGGTCGAAACCGGTCCTGCGCCTTCAGCAGGGCTCGGCCGCATACACGGACCGTCCGGATCTCGCGTCGGCCTCATCGCGCAGGCGTTTCGCCAAGGACGCGGCGGGGACGCTGGGCCTGGCGCGCAACGCCATCCAGGCGGACCTCGACGCCCTTCTCCTGGAAAGCGAACGCACGCACCCCACGACCGTGCAGGTGCCCGTCATGTCGCAGGAGCACAAGCGCGAAGCCTTGGCTCTCCTGAAGGATCCCGACCTCCTGACCCGGCTTGCCGATGACATGACGGCGCTGGGGTACGTCGGCGAGGCGCGCAACAAGAAGATCGCGTATCTGATCGCGACCTCCCGGATGCTGGAGAAACCCCTGTCGGGGCTCGTGCGCTCTGCCGCGGGTTCGGGAAAATCGGCGCTCCTGGAGAAGACCGCCGCCTTCATGCCGCCCGAGGCGGTGCACGTGATGTCGAGGCTCTCCCCGCAGGCGCTCTTCTACATGGACGCTGCGCATCTGCGGCACCGCCTGCTGATCGTCGACGAGCGGGCTGGGTCGGAATCCGCCGACTACTCCCTGCGGACCTTGCAGAGCCAGCAGAAACTCTCGCTCGCCTTCCCCGTCCGGGACGGGCAGGGAGGGACGAGGACGCAGATCGTCTCGATCGAGGGGCCCGTCGCCTACCTTGAGAGCACCACCTCCCGCGACGTGAACCCCGAAAACCTCTCCCGGTGCCTGATCCTCGAGATGGACGAGTCCGCCGAGCAGACGCAGCGCGTCCAGGAGTGCCAACGGCACGCCTGGAGCAACGGGCTCGGCCCGAACGGCCACGGGCCGAACGGCCACGGCAAGCGGACCTCCGAGATCACCCGCCTCTGGCACAACGCCCAGCGTCTCCTGGAGCCGCTCCCTGTGCGAATCCCCTACGCCCCCCACCTCACCTTCCCCTCCTGGAGCGTCCAGGCGAGGCGGGACCAGGGGAAGCTCCTGACCGCGATCGCGGCCTCGGCGATCCTGCACCAGCACCAGAGGGAACGGGACGGCAAGGCGATCGTCGCCTCCCTCGACGACTACGGGATCGTCCACGGCCTGCTCGCCGACATCCTCGGCCAGGAGGCGGAACTCTCCGCCCACGCGCAGACCCTCTTCGACCACCTGCGCCAGGGGGTCCGGGCCCCCTTCACCCGCCGCGAGCTGATGAACGAGCTCGGCTGGAGCTACCGCAAGACCTACGGAGCCCTGCACGAGCTCCTGCGCGTCGAGATCCTTGCGGCCGACCCGGTGCACCCCGGGAGCGCCCGACGCTTCGCCCTGGCCGAGTACAGAGTGCGCCCACCCGCGAGATTGCTCGCACCTGACGCGATCCGGACCAGGCTATCCGACCTATCCGGGACCTATCCGGATAGCTCTGGCCCAAACGGGGCAAAGGGTTAGGGCGATGTGTCCGGCTATCCGCGAAAACGTGGACGCCTTCTTCGCGCACCTGCGCGCGAGGAACTACTCCCCCGCCACACTCCGGGACTACGTCTGCACCCTGGGACTCTACGGGCGATGGCTGGAGTCGCAGGGGGTTGCCGACCCCGCGCAGGCGGACGCACGCACGGTCGGACGCTTCCAGGTCTACCTGGCGACCCAGCACCGCTCCCCCCGTGGGAAGCGGATGTCGCTGGGAACCCAGGCAAAGTCGATCTTCGTGGTGCGCAGCCTCTACCGGTACCTGGTCCGGTCAGGGACGGTCCTTCACGACCCGACGCAGACCCTGGAGACCCCCCGCCTGCCCAAGCGCCTCCCCCGCGCGAACCTCTCCCCCGAGGATGTGCAGAAGCTCCTGGAGCAGCCGGACACGGCGACGGCCGAGGGTCTGCGCGACAAGGCGCTCCTGACGGTGCTCTACACCACGGGGATGCGCAGGAAGGAGTGCCTGCAGCTGACGCTCTACGACGTGGACCTCGCCGGTCGGACGATCCGGGTCATGGGGAAGGGGAACCGGGAGCGGCTGGTCCCGATCGTGTCGCAGGCGGAGGAAGTCCTCCAGTCGTACATGGAGAGGGCGAGGCCGGTGTTCCTCCGGGTGCCGACGAACGCGGTGTGGGTGAGCCGCCG
>JACQRS010000077.1 GCA_016206385.1 Candidatus Rokuibacteriota bacterium
CCACGCTCGCGCCCTCGCCGTTCGAGATGCTGGTCGGGGCAATCAGCGCCCAGCAGGTGAACCTCGCCTTCGCGTTCACGACGCGGAGCCGGCTGGTTCGCCGCTTCGGCGAGCCGGTGCGCGTCAACGGTGACTTGGTGTACGCGTTTCCCACCCCCGAGCGGCTCGCCAGGGCCACGGTCCGCGATCTCAGGCGAATGCAGTTCTCCACCCGGAAGGCGGAGTACATCATCGGCCTGGCGCGCCTGGTGGCGCGTGGCGCCCTGGACTTCGAGCGGCTGGCGCGGCTCCCCAACGAAGAGGTGATCGCGGCGCTGACCCAGATCCGAGGCCTCGGCCGCTGGACCGCCGAGTGGTTCCTGGCCCGTGCCCTCGGGCGGGGTGATGTGTGCCCCGCGGGGGACCTGGGAGTCAGGAAATGCTTCGCCCACTTCTACCACCGCGGCAAGCCCGTCAGCGAGCGCGCCATCCGCCGCCGGGCGCGGCAGTGGGGGAGCCACCAGAACCTGGCCGTCCATTACCTCCTCGCTGGGCTCCGGCTGAGCCAGGAGAAGTCCGGGGGCGGCACATGACCAAGCTGACCCTGCCGATCTTCGGCCAGCCCAGCCCGAACGACCTCTCCGAGATCCACCTCGTGGGGCGCTACGCCCTCGGCGCCACGTGGGCCGACAAGCACGGGAGCATCTACCCCTTCGACCGTCTGCGCCGCGACTGCCCGTGCGGCGGCTGCACGGGGCTCGGCCAACTGACCCCCGAGATGAGTTGGCCGCGCGAGATTAAGCGTGTTGCCGCGGGCGTGAGCGTGGTTTGGTCGGATGGTCACGAAAGCGTGTATCCGTACGCCGACCTCCGCGCGCTCTGCCGCTGCGCCACGTGCAGCGAGGCGCACAAATGACCGAGCAAGCCCGCCGGGCCATCGTGGTGGCGGGCGTGATGCTCACCATCTTTCTGGCTGCCATGGAATCGACGGTGGTCGCGACTGCCATGCCCACGATCGTGGCGAGCCTGGGCGGTCTCCGGATCTACTCGTGGGTCTTCACGGCGTTTCTCCTGACCTCGACGGTGAGCATGCCCCTCTGGGGCCGCCTCTCGGATCTCCTCGGAAGGCGGCGGACCTACCTCGTGGGGATCGTCCTCTTCCTCGTCGGCTCCGCCCTCTGCGGGCTTTCCCGGAGCATGGCCCAGCTCGTCCTCTTCCGCGCGCTTCAGGGGCTCGGTGCCGGCTCCCTCATCACCATCGGGATGACCGTGGTGGGCGACCTCTACGAGCTCGAGCGGCGGGCTCGGATGCAGGGCTACTTCTCGGGCGTGTGGGGCGTTGCCTCCCTGATGGGGCCTCTTCTCGGTGGCCTCCTGGCCGACCACGTCTCCTGGCGCTGGGTCTTTTACATCAACCTCCCCTTCGGCATCCTGGCCGCGCTGGCCATCGCCTGGGGGTTGCCCCAGTCGGTCAATGTCTCCCGGCGCGTCGGCATCGATTACCGGGGCGCCGCGCTCTTCACCTTGACGATCTCAGCGCTGCTGCTGGGGCTGATGGAAGGCGGCCGGGCCGCATCGTGGGTCAACCCGTTCGTGCTGGGGGCGCTGGCCTGCGCGGTCGCGCTCCTGCCCGCCTTCATCGCCGTGGAGCGACGGGCTCAGGCCCCTCTGATTCCGCTCCACCTCTTCAGGAGCCCCATGGTGCGCGCCGCAGCCGCCACCGGCTTTCTGGCGGGGATGGCCATGTTCGGCGCCATCTCCTACATCCCGCTCTACATCCAGGCGGTGGTGGGCACCACAGCCACCCAGGCCGGCATGGTGCTCACGCCCTTCGTGCTGGGGTGGGTGGCCTGTTCCATCCTGAGCGCGCGGGTCGTCCTCCGCGTCGGGTATCGGGCGGTGGTGGTGGCCGGCATGGTGAGCCTCACGCTTGCGTTCGTGCTCCTGGCTGAGTGGGACCAGGGGCTGAGCCGCGCCACCGCGGTCCGCGACGTGCTGCTCGCCGGGTTCGGAATGGGGCTGATCATGGTCCCGATGCTCATCGCCGTCCAGAACGCGGTGCCGAGGGCGGACCTGGGTGCTGCCACCTCGCTGACCCAGTTCTTCCGCGTCATCGGTGGGGCAGTCGGCATTGCGGTGATGGGCGCGGTGATGGCCTACCGGCTTCAGACCGAGTTCCTCGCCCTCTCGGCGGGAGCGGGCGCGCTTACGGCTCAGGCGCAGGAGCTGGCCAGCCGGCCCGAGCTGATCGTCAACCCGCTCACCCGCGGCGCCCTGGCGCCGGCGCTCGTTGCCCCCGTGCGGCTGGCCCTGGCCCAGGCGCTCCACGGGGTCTTCGTGGTGGGACTGGTTGTCTCGCTGATGGCGCTGGGCGCCGCGTTCCTCGTCCCCGCCGGCCGCGCTCGCGATCTCGCCTCTGCCCGGGAACCGGCCTCCAGTTCCCGTGTGAGATAATGGGACGCCGGTCCGAGGCAAGCCGGCGCAGGCCGGCTCATCTCTCGGGCGATCCGGCTCGTCGAGGAGGCAGCGATGGCGACTTCCGGGGAACCTGAAGGCCTGGATCCGACGGTGAAGACGCGGGAGATGGTCTTCGAGGCCGATGCCTTGACGGTCACGCCCTTCCTGAAGGTGGCGACCGTGAGCCGCAACGGCCAGGGGCACATGACGTTTGTCTCGGACGAGGGGCCGTCGCTCGGCGGCCTGGGCTCGGCGCCGACGCCGCTCATGTACTTCAGCGCCGCCATTGCCTTCTGACTGATGACCCAGGTGGCCCGGTACGGGCACATGCTCAAGGTCAGGATCGACAGGGTGCGCATGCGGGTCCTCGCGCGCTATCGGGTTGACGGGTCGGTGCTCAACGACACTGTGGAGGCGAGGATGCTGGGAGCCGAGACGACGTTGGAAGTGGAATCGCCCGATCCCCCCGAGCGCGTGGCCCGAGTGATCAGCAATGCCGAGCGGGGGTGCTTCGTGATGCAGGCGCTCCAGAAGCCGGTTCCGGTCACGACCACGGCGCTCGTGAACGGCCAGCCGCTGTCCCGCGCGGGCGCCTGATCCCTCGCGAGCCACGCCATGTCTTCAGACGCGCCGCTGCTCGAACGACTCTCGCAGCTCCCGCCCGTGGCGGTGGGCCGGCTCCTGGCGCTCCTGGCGGGCATGGCGCGCCCCGAGCAGGATCCGGTTCTGAGACCGCTCTTCGGCATGGACGAGGAGGGCGAGCGGGCGGTGAGCCCGATCGTCGCCGCTGTCCTCGACCATCTGGGACGCAAGCCCGAGGTGACCTGCTATCAGGCGCTGCTCGAAGCCCTCACGGGGATCTGGAACGCGGCGGTGCGCGCGGCAGTGGTGAGCCGGCTCCGCGCCCAGGGGCTTCCCCCCGACGACCTGCTGCTGCGGCTCCAGGCGCTTTCGCCAACCCTCGGTTTTGCCGCCGAGAGGTCCGAATGGGCGCGCGAGTGGCTGGCGGACCCGGTCACCCAGGACACCCTCCTGATCCAGCAGTGCATGGTGCGGCTGCTCCTGGCCATCCGAGGCATGGCGGAGGCCCGGGCGGAGTCGCTGGTGGCGCCGCCCGCCAAGGGGCAGTCGTGAGCGGATGAACGGCGGGCAGGAGCGGATCATTCTCACTGGAGGAGCCCATGGAACATCTGCACGAGAAGACCCAGGAGCGGCGCCGACTGAACGGACAGATCATGAGATCTCCCATGAAAGTGTTCGGGGCGTTCGGCGATCTTGGCAAGCAGGTCTTCGCCGACGGGGCGCTCTCGAAGAAGCACAAGGAGCTGACGGCGCTGGCGGTGGCCGTCTCTCAGAACTGCTTCGACTGAATCGAGCACCGGGTCGAGGAGGTCCTCGACTTGGGCGCCACGGAGCAGGAGGTCGCCGAGACGCTGGACATCGGGCTCCTCATGGGCGGCACACTGGCCGCCAAGTCGGTGCGCCACGCCTTTTGGGTGATGGGGGAGCTACGGAAAGGAGCCTGAGATGGCAACGATCCCCGACACACACAAAGACCTGTTCCGGAAGAAGGCCTTCGCCCATCTGGGCACCATCAACGCCGACGGCACGCCTCAGGTCACACCGGTCTGGGTCGATTTCGACGGCGCCCATATCCGCTTCAACACCGCCAAGGGGCGGGTGAAGGACAAGAACCTCCGCCGGAATCCCAAGGTGGCCCTGGCCATCATGGATCCCGACAACCCGTACCGCTACGTCAGGGTCTCGGGGCGGGTGGTGGAGGTCACCGAGCAGGGGGCCGACCAGCACATCGACGCGCTCGCCCAAAAGTACCTCGGCCAGGACCGGTACCCGTTCCGCCAACCGGGCGAGGTGCGGGTGACGTACAAGATCCTCCCCGACAAAGTCGGGACCCAGGGGTAACGGTTTCCCTCGCCGCCTCCGGGGAGAGGGCTGGGGTGAGGGGCTGTGTAGGGCTTATGGCAGCGGTTCTAGTGTCGGTTAAACGCATGTTCCGCTCCTGCAGTCTTGAACCTTTCCCATGCGGATCCAGATCGAACGGCTGTAGCCCGGGACATTCACTTCTTTTTTGACATAGTTTGCCGATTTCAACCCGAGGTTGAGCCGCATCAGCTTATTGTTGTTGGTAAACCAGACGGCAAATTGATTTTGTGAACCTTGGGGGTATTTCAGGGGTCCCAAGATCAGTTTGCCTTGGGCTACGAGATCCTTGACGGTGATCTGAAATGTTCTCTGAAAAAGCGATGGATTTTCCGGCCTAAGATCGATCACATAAGTCACATCCTCTGCGCCGTTGGGATTGCCGCCCTTCGGCCGGACCTTCCATCGATAAAGATGGGGACCGGGATTGGAGGTATTCAAGGGATTGGGCGCTTCAAGGATCTGGACGAGCTCTGTATTTCCAAGATCTTTTTCAAGGGAGCGATAGGCGTAAGTAAGCTGATTTTCGAGCTCAGAATAATGCATCCCCGCACCCGTCATTTGGATCACCGAGGATTCGATCGTGGTCGCGGCAAGGAGCATAAAAGAGAGGATGGTCATCGCAAGGATGAGTTCCAGGAGTGTGAA
>JACQRS010000081.1 GCA_016206385.1 Candidatus Rokuibacteriota bacterium
CGCCTGACCTCCGCGCACCACCCGCTGGCCGGGGCGTTGCTTTGCAGGAGTGCCCCGGTCTGGTAGGATGGGGGCGCTTTTTGTTTGCCATTTCCCTTCGGAGGGGACACCGATGCTCCAGAATCCCGTCAAGCGGAAGCTCAGGGAAGGCAAGAGCGTGCTCGGCACCATGCTGAACGTCGCCGATCCGATCGCCGCCGAGGCGATCGCTGCCCTCGGCTTTGACTGGCTGGCGGTGGACACCGAGCACGGCCCGATCGACATCCACGTGATGGCCACCATGTTCCAGGCCAACGGCCGCTACCCCGTGGCGCCCATGGCCCGCATCTCGTGGAACAGCGAGGAGAACATCAAGCGGGTGCTGGACGCGGGCGCGTGGGGGTTCGTCGCGCCGAACGTCAAGAGCCGGGAGGAGGCCGAGCTGGTCGTTCAGGCCGCCAAGTACCCACCCGCGGGGATCCGGAGCCTGGGGACCGGACGCCATGTCCTGTCCTTCAAGACCGACCCGGCCACCTACTTTCAGCGGGCCAACGACGAGATCCTCGTCGTGCTCCAGATCGAGCACATCGACGCGGTGCGGAAGATCGACGACATCCTCTCCGTCCCGGACGTGGACGCCTGCTATATCGGCCCGAACGACCTCTGCGCCTCGATGGGGCTCTCGCCCTCGCTGGAGCCGTCCCACAGGGAGTTCGAGGAGGCCGTTCAAACCGTCCTCCGCGCCGCCCGGCGCCACGGCGTGGCCCCCGGGATCCACTGCGCCGCTCCTGAAACCGTGAACCGGCGAATCGGCGAGGGGTGGCGCCTCATGGGAATCATGGGGGATCTCAGGTTCATGACCGCCGCTGCCAAGGCGGCACGGGACGCCGTGAAGCTCGAGTGAGGCCCATGAGCCGTCTCGGACTGGCGGTCCCCTTCTCCAACCCTCTGCCGTTCGCCGATCACCTCAAGCTGGCCCGGGAGGCGGAGGCCCGCGGCTATGACGTGGCGTGGACCGCGGAGGTTGGCGGCCCCGACGCCGTCACCACGATGAGCCTCCTGGCCACGAATACAACACGGCTCAGGATCGCGACCGGCATCATCCCGGTCCAGACGCGGACCCCCATCGTGCTGGGGATGACCGCCGCGACCTTGGGCACTCTCGCTCCCGGCCGGATCGCGCTGGGCCTCGGCGTCTCGAGCCGGATCATCGTGGGCCAGTGGCACGGCCTCCCCTTCACTCGCCCGCTGGCCCAGTTGAGAGAAGCCGTGACCATCATCCGCATGGTCCTGGCGGGGGAGCGCGTGAACTTCGAGGGGGAGTTCTACCGTCTGAAGAACTTCCGCCTCCTGACCCCGCCGCCGCCCCAACCCGTCCCTATCTACCTCGGCGCCCTCGGGCCTCGGATGCTCCAGCTCGCCGGCGAGATCGCCGACGGCGTGCTGCTGAACTGGATCCCGCCGGAGGCGATTCCCGAGTCCATCAAGCAGATTGAGATCGGCGCCAGGCGGGCGGGGCGAAGCCTCGACAACTTCGAGATCGCCTGCTTCATCCGGGTGTCAGTGACCGATGACCCGGAGCCTGCGCGGCGCTGGCTCGCCCGGGACATCACCGGCTACTGCATCGTGGACTCGTACGCCCGGTTCTTCACGGCCTCAGGCTTCGGCGCCGAGGTAGAGGCGGTGAAGCGCGCCTGGCACGCGGGGGATCGCGCGGGCGCCGTCGCGCAGATCTCGCCACGCTTCCTCGACGGCCTCGGCGTGGTGGGCTCCGAGGACGTCTGCCGCCACCGGCTCCGGGATTTCGCCAAAGCCGGCCTCACCCAGACCGTGGTGTTCCCGTTCGCGGCTGATCCAGCACCCTTCCCGATCCTGCTCCGGACCGTCCAGGCCTTCCCCGCCTGAGCGCTAACCTGTGGCCTCCCTCCGCGTGCTCGGCGTCATCCCTGCCCGCCTCGCTTCCACGCGCCTCCCGAGGAAGGTGCTCCGGGAGATCGCGGGGGTGCCCATGGTCTGCCATGTCTATCGCCGGGCCTGGCAGTCGGACCTCCTGACAGACCTCCTCGTGGCGACGGATTCGGAGGAAGTGGTCGCCGTCTGTCGTGCCCACGGGATCCCGGCGGTCATGACCTCGGCCGATCATCCGTCGGGGACCGACCGCGTCTGGGAAGTCTCGCGGGGCCGCGCGGCCGACGTCTACGTCAACATCCAGGGCGACGAGCCGCTGATCGGCCCGGGGCACATCCGCGCGCTGGTCGAACCGTTTCAACGGTGGCTAGACACCCAGGTTGTCACCCTTAAGGCCCGCGCCACGCCCGAGGAGGCCGCCAGCCCCACCGTCACCAAGGTCGTGACCGATCTCCGCGGGAACGCCCTCTACTTCTCCAGGAATCCGATCCCCTATGACCGGGATCGCACCGGCCGCGTGGTGTACTGGAAGCATGTGGGGCTCTACGCCTATCGGCCGGAGCCGCTCGAAGCCTTCCACGGCTTCGCGCCGTCAACCCTCGAGCTGGCGGAGGGGCTCGAGCAGCTCCGCTTTCTCGAAAACGGGATCCCCATTCACGTCGCCGAGACCTCCGAGCCGACGATCGGCGTGGACACCGAAGCTGACCTCCTGGCGGTGGAGGCGTATCTGAGATCGCACGCCCCGTGACGACACCGTGGGGGATCCTGGCCCTCATCCTCTCGGTCCAGACCGTGGCCAACATCGGGCCCATGGGCCTCCCCGCCATCGCCCCGCTCATCCGCGACGACCTGCGCCTGTCGCTCACGCAGGCCGGCTCGTTTCTTTCGGCCTACTACGTCGGGCCGATCCTCATGTCGCTCCCGGCGGGGTGGCTCGCCGACCGGTGGGGGATCCGGCGGACCATGGTGGCGGGGCAGCTTCTGATCGCCCTCGGCCTCACGGCCGCGGCCTTCGCCGGTTCGTTTGACCCTGGGGCCCCCGGTCTTCGGCTGGACCGTGGAGCGGAGCGGCGGGTACCGCGGAGCCTGGATCGGGCTCGCCGCCAGCATGGCGGTCGCCCTCGTCATGCTTGGCCGTGTGCGCGAGGCACGTCGGCTCTACAACAGGTGACCGCCGTGGGCATCAAGGTCTGTAGGGGTCAATTTGAAACTCTAGAGGATTAATGGCGACCGCGCTGGAGCGCTCCTGGGCTCGATCTCGGTGGCGCTGGTGTACTCCTTCTTCGTGGAGTACTATGTGGCCGGTCTGACCGGATCGGTCAAGGGGTGATGAGAACCCTCCTGGCTCCGCGGTAAGATAGCGTCGCCGTGGGGCCGGAGAGCAGCCGAGCGGCACCTCAAGGGGGATCAGGTATGGCACAGGTAGTGATGAAAGACCTGAACAAGCGGTTCGATGAGGTGCATGCCGTCAAGGACGTGACCCTCACCATCAGGGACAAGGAATTTATCGTCCTCGTCGGGCCATCCGGGTGCGGCAAGTCCACCACCCTCCGGATGGTGGCGGGGCTGGAGGAGATTACCTCCGGGGAGATCTTTATCGGCGACCGCCTCGTGAACGACTTGCCGCCGAAGGACCGCGACATCGCCATGGTGTTCCAAAACTACGCCCTGTACCCCCACATGAGCGTGTACGACAACATGGCCTTCGGTCTCAAGATGCGGAAGTTTCCGAAGCCCGAGATCGAACAGCGCGTGAAGGAAGCGGCAACCCTCCTCGGGATCCAGGAGCTGCTCAAGCGCAAGCCGCGGCAGCTCTCAGGCGGCCAGCGCCAGCGCGTGGCTGTGGGGCGCGCCATCGTGCGCCATCCCCAGGTGTTCCTTTTCGACGAGCCGCTCTCCAACCTGGACGCCAAGCTCCGCGTCCAGATGCGCGTGGAGCTCAAGCGCCTGCACGAGCGCCTGGAGACCACCGCCATCTACGTCACCCACGACCAGGTCGAGGCCATGACCCTGGGCGACCGGGTCGTGGTCATGAAGGACGGCGTCGTCCACCAGGTGGGCGAGCCGCTGGAGGTTTACTCGAAGCCTCGCAACAAGTTCGTGGCGGGCTTCATCGGCTCGCCGGCCATGAACTTCATCGACACCACCATCACCGACACCGGCGGCAACCTCTACGCGGAGGCGCCCGGCCTCAAGGTGCGCGTGCCGCCGAATCGGGTGAGCCGCCTCGGCCGCTACAAGGGGCAGGCGGTCACCCTGGGGATTCGGCCGGAGGACCTGCGCGAGGCGACCGGCAGCGATCCCCAGGACAGCACGTTCGAGGCCATCGTCGAGGTGGTGGAGCCCTTGGGCTCGGAGATCCTGCTGGACACGAAGGTGGGGAACCAGACCATGGTCGCCCGGGTGGACCCGACGGTTCGCGTCAAGCTTCACGAGAAGATCCGGCTGGCCTTTGTCCCGGACCGGATCCACTTCTTCGACAACAGCACCGACGGCGCTATCGCCTAATCCCGGCAGCGCCGTGGGCAGCCAGGCCGTATCCCTTTCTGCGGCTCTTCCGCGCGGGGTTCATTTCCGCACAGTGCGCCGCCGCGACATCGGGCTGGCGTACCTGTTCCTCTCCCCCACCCTCCTCCTGCTCCTCGGCGTGCTGGCCTACCCGTTGGGATGGGAGGTCTGGGTCAGCCTAACCGACTTGTCCCCCCTCAAGGACGACCCGACGGCGTTCGTAGGGCTCGAGAACTACCGCCGATTCCTCACCAACCCGGACTTCTGGCACGCCGCCGCGGCCACGGTCGTCTATGCCACCGTGACGACGGTGGCCAAGTTGATGCTCGGGGTCGCCTTCGCCCTTCTGCTGGCCCGGCCCTTTCCGGGAC
>JACQRS010000028.1 GCA_016206385.1 Candidatus Rokuibacteriota bacterium
GGACGGCATCGGCCTGGCGATCGGGACGCCGGTCGGCACGATCGTCCACACCGGTGACTTCAAGCTCGACCCGAGCCCGATCGACGGGCTTCCCCCGGACTACCAGAAGTTCGCCGAGCTGGGCGAGCGCGGGGTCCTCGCGCTCCTCTCGGATTCCACCAACGTGGACCGGCCCGGCCACACGCCCTCGGAGTCCGAGGTGGGGCGGGCGCTGGCCGCGCTCTTCGAGAAGGCC
This sequence comes from Candidatus Rokuibacteriota bacterium, assembly GCA_016206385.1. Classification (GTDB taxonomy): domain Bacteria; phylum Methylomirabilota; class Methylomirabilia; order Rokubacteriales; family CSP1-6; genus JACQWB01. Next base: position 236 of record JACQRS010000028.1, read on the forward strand.
CCGGGGCGCATTATCGTCGCCACCTTCGCCTCTCACATCCACCGGATCCAGCAGGTGCTGGAGCTGGCGGAGCGCTTCGGCAGGAAGGGAGCGCTCCTCGGCATGAGCATGGTGGGCAACGTGCGCATCGCCTCGGAGCTGGGCTACCTCAGAGTCCGTGAGGGGACGCTGCTGCCGCTCGAGGAGCTGGGCGAGCTGCCCGCGCGGCGGCAGGTGATCCTCTCCACCGGTAGCCAGGGGGAGCCGAACTCGGCCATCGCGCTCATGGCCGCGGAGGAGCACAGGGAAGTCCAGGTGGAGCCCGGCGATCTGGTCATCCTCTCCGCCCGGATCATCCCGGGCAACGAGCGCGTGATCGGCCGGGTCATCAACCAGCTCATGCGCCTCGGCGCCGAGGTCCTCTGGGAGGACGTGGCCTTCGTCCACGTCTCAGGCCATGCGTGCCAGGAGGATCTCAAGCTCATGCTGAACCTGACCCGGCCCCGCTACTTCATCCCGGTGCACGGCGAGTACCGCCACCTGGTGGCCCACGCCCGGCTGGCCGAGTCCGTCGGGCTCGTGCGGGAGCGGATCTTCGTCATCGAGGATGGGCTGGGTGTGGAGCTCACCAAGACCTCGGCGCGGGTGCTGGGGCGGTTCCCGGCGGGCAGGGTGTTCGTGGATGGCAAGGGGATCGGCGACGTGGGCGCCGTGGTCCTGCGCGACCGCCAGCTCCTGGCCCAGGACGGCATGGTGGTGGTGGCCCTGACGGTGGATCGTCAGACAGGGGAACTGCTGGCGGGCCCCGAGATCGCCTCTCGGGGCTTCGTCTACATGAAGGAGTCCGAGGAGATCCTCGAGGAGGTCAAGGCCGTGGTGCGGCAGGCCCTGGCTGAGCGGGACCCGGCCACTCCCGTTGATAGAGAGTTGCTCGGGTCGCTGATGAGGAGCGCGGTGCGCCGCTTCATCAGCCAGCGCTTCCACCGGAAACCCATCGTGCTCCCGATCGTGCTGGAGGTTTAATGCCGAGCAAGAAACGGGACGTGCGGCGCTGGCAGAGGGAGGTGCGGGGGATCCTGGCCCTCTCACTGGCGGCGTTCGGGATCGTCGCCCTGGCCGCCTTCGATCCGACCTCCCAGCCCGCCGCGCAGACAAGCCCCGTGGGTCCGGTCGGGACCTGGCTCGGCTGGGCGCTGTTCCACGGCTTCGGCTACGCCGGCTATCTCTTCCCGTTGACGTTGGCGGTTTACGGCCTGGGCGCCTTCATCCGCTCCCGCGTGCGTCCGGGGTGGTCGACCGCCGTAGGGCTCCTGCTCCTCCTCATCAGCGCCACCGGGATCCTGGCCCAGGTCTCCGATCCCATGGCCGAGCCCAAGGTGCACTGGGGCGGGCTGATGGGCCTTTGGGAGGCGGACCTGCTCGGGCGCTCGGTGGGAAAGGTTGGAACGCTTCTCCTGCTTCTGACGCTCGTTCCTGTGGGGCTCCTCTTTCTCACCCAGGTCTCCTACGCGGTCCTTTCCCGGAGCGTGAGCGCCCGGCTTGCGCGGCTCAGCCGAAAGCGGCGAGCTGTGACAGCGGCTCCCCCCGTCAGCGCCGAGGCCCTCCCTGCGCGACCCCGGATCGCCGAGGCCGAGCCGGGGGCTGAGCCGGCCCGAGTGGTTGAGCTCGCTCCTCCGGTCGTTGTAGAGCCTGTCAAGCCCAAGAGCCGGTCGGCCGAGCGCGGGCTCGCCTGGCAGGAGACGTTTGACTTCGACGGCCAAGGCCGGGCGTTCCAGCTCCCGCCCATCGCGCTTCTCAAAGCGCCGGAGTCGAGCGAGCTCAAGCGGAGCCGCGAGGAGCTTCAGGCCAACGCCGAGATCCTGAAGCGGAAGCTCCAGGACTTCGGCGTTGACGGGCGCATCGTCCAGGTGAACCCGGGACCCGTCGTCACCGCCTACGAGTTCGAGCCCGCCGCGGGGATCAAGGTCAACCAGGTCGTGAACCTGGCCGACGATCTGGCCCTGGCCATGAAGGTGGCGGCCGTGCGCGTGGTCGGCCCGATCCCCGGACGGGGAACAGTGGCGGTAGAGGTCCCGAACCCCGAGCCCGAGATGGTGTACCTCCGTGAGATCCTGACGTCCGCCGAGTTCGTCGAGTCCAAGGGCAGGCTTCCGCTGGCCCTCGGCAAGGACATCATCGGCAATCCCTATGCGGCCGACCTCACGGGGATGCCCCACCTTCTGATCGCGGGTTCTACCGGATCGGGAAAGTCGGGGGGGATCAACGGGATGATCTGCTCGATCCTCTACAAGGTCTCGCCGGCCGAGGTGCGCTTTCTGATGATCGATCCCAAGCGCCTGGAACTGGGCGTCTACGAGGGGATCCCCCACCTTATCGCGCCGGTGGTCACGGACGCCCGGGAGGCTGCGGCGCGGCTCAGGTGGATCGTGGGGAAGATGGACGAGCGGTACAAGCTCCTGGCGGCCCGCCACGCCCGCAACATCGAGAGCTACAACAAAGAGGTGGAGCCCGCCGAGCGGCTGCCGTACCTGATCGTGGTGGTGGACGAGCTGGCTGACCTCATGATGGCCTCAGCCGGCGAGGTGCAGAACTCCCTTGTGCGGCTGGCCCAGATCGCGCGCGCCGTCGGCATCCACCTCATCGTGGCCACGCAGCGACCCTCCGTGGACGTGGTCACGGGCCTCATCAAGGCCAACTTCCCCGCGCGGATCGCCTTCCAGGTGGCCTCCAAAGTGGACTCGCGCACCATCCTGGACGCGAACGGCGCGGAGCAGCTCCTGGGACGCGGCGACATGATCTTCCTCCCTCCCGGCGGCTCCCGCCACGTGCGGATCCACGGCTCGTGGACCGCCGAGGACGAGGTGAAGGCGATCTGCGACTTTCTACGCAAGCAGGGGACCGCGACCTACGAGGAAGTGGAGCTGCGCGAGGAGGAGAGACCGGGAGCTGGCGGGGAGGTGGCCGAACGCGACGAGAGCTACTGGGAGGCGGTCCAGCTCGTCATCGCCCAGCGCCAGGCCTCCATCTCCTTCCTCCAGCGCCGGCTCGGCCTGGGCTACCCCAAGGCCGCCCGCTTCATCGACATGATGGAGCAGGACCGGATCATCGGCCCCGGCCAGGGCGCCAAGCCGCGCGAGATCCTGGTGGGGGCCGACTACCTGGCTCGGCGGGGCAAGTAGCGGGCAATGCGTTTCCTCCTGCCTGCGCTGATCCTTCTCGTCGCCGCGAGTTCGACCCACGCCCAGACGCTGGAAGAGGTGGTGGCGGGACTGGAGGGAGCCTATGCCAGGATCACCGACCTGCGCGCCGAGTTCACCCAGAACGCCTTCAACCGGAGCCTGGGTCAGACCATCAAGGCTGAAGGCGTCGTCTATCTCAAGAAGCCCGGGAAGATGCGCTGGGAGTACCGGACCCCTTCGCCCCAGCAGATCGTCTCCGACGGGAAGTCCCTGTGGGTCTACACCCCCGAGCTGAACCAGGTCAATGTGGGGGAGGCTCCCCGTGCCCTGGCGGGGCCGGCGGGAAGCTTTCTCGCCGGGTTGGGCCGGGTCCGTGAGGCCTTCACGATCCGGTTCCTGAACCCGCTCAAGGTGGACGACGCGGGGAACCCCGTGCTGGATCTCACGCCCAAACGTCCCGAGCCGGTCCTCAGCCGGCTGATCCTCACCGTGGATCCGCGCGAGTTCCTCGTCAGGAAGGCCGTCCTCTACGATCAGTTCGAGAACACCGTCACCATGCGGTTCACAAAGGTTTCCATGAACTCCGGCCTGGCGGACAGCCTCTTCAGCTTCGCGCCCCCCAGGGGGGTGGCGGTGGTCCCCCTCGAGGTGAGGTGACGCTTCGGTGGCCGGCGAGAACTCCTTCGACATCGCCTGTAAGCTGGACATGCAGGAGGTGGCCAACGCGCTGAACCAGACCACCAAGGAGATCCAGCAGCGCTACGACCTCAAGGGCTCCCACTGCCAGGTCACGCTTGAGAACACGGAGATCGTGGCGCTGGCCGACGACGACATGAAGCTCCGCGCCGTGATCGACATCCTCCAGTCCCGGCTCCACCGTCGCGGGGTCCCGCTCAAGGCCCTCTCCTACGGCAAGGTGGAGCCTGCGGCCGGCGGGATCCTCCGCCAGCGGATCGCCCTCCAGCAGGGGATCCCCATGGAAAAGGCCCGGGAGATCGTGAAGCTGATCAAGGAGACCAAGCTCAAGGTCCAGGCCCAGATCCAGGAGGATCAGGTGCGGCTCTTCGGCAAGAGCCGGGACGACCTCCAGGCCGTCATCGCCATGCTCCGGGAGCAGGACCTGGGCATCGCGCTCCAGTTCATCAACTACCGATCGATCTGACGGCGATCAGAAGCGCGGCGTCTGTGATACACTCGCTCTCATCATGTCAGCCAAGAATCCCAGAGTCAATGTGGTTCTAGAACGTCCGCTCTACGAGATGCTTTACGACTTGGCCCGGCGAGACCGTACCTCGGTGTCCCTGAAGGCGCGAGATCTCCTCCGTCACGCGCTGGAGACGTACGAGGACGGCGCACTGAGCCAGCTCGCGGAGGAACGGGACTCTACCTTCGACCATTCCCGAGCTCTCCCTCACTGCAAGGTCTGGCACTCGGCGGGCAAGCCGAAGACGCGCTGAGCGTCAGGACCCGTTATGGGATGGTGA
>JACQRS010000094.1 GCA_016206385.1 Candidatus Rokuibacteriota bacterium
GCCGTGGCATTCGATGCAGAGGACGCCCTTCTTGGCGTGGTGGGCCCCCGCCAGGTCGAAGGAGACGGGGGCGACGAAGCGGTCGAACTTCTCCTCGTGCAGGTGGCAGGCGATGCAGACCCGATCGTCCCGCTCCTTGGCGGTGAGGCCGACGAGAAACAGCGCGAGCAGACAGAGGAACACCCCCGCCAGCACTCCCAACTCCAACAGGAGGTGACGGACGCCTACCAGCGGGGGCCTCCCCCAACGGCTCAGCGAACGGTGATCTGGTGGACCTTGGAGAAGAGGATATGCGACGATGGCCCAGCAGGGCCACCACGTGGGAACACCGTACCCGCCCGCTCGACTCTTCCGACGGGCGAGGCCTTCTCGCTCCCGTAAATGAAGGCCACGGCTATGGTGTAGGCCCCGGGGTCCTGGGGCGCGCGCAGCGTCCAGGTCACCTTGCCCTCGGGGAACTTTTGGGCCGCGATGTCGCTCATCATGTCGAAGATCAGGACGAAGTTCAGGTTTTTCTTCAACCCTGGCCCCCGACTATCGACCCAACGCGTCTGCTCCTTCCCATCCGGCCCCCAGATCTTCGGGGTGCCGACGATTACCCAACCGTCGCCAGAAATCGGCCGGCTCTGGAAGCGAAGATCGGTATCGAGGAGGAACACCCCGACCACGCCGGAGCCACCCTTTACCGTGGCCGTGACCTGAACCTCCTGGCCAGGTCTGACACTCGACGGCGCGGACAGCGTGACCGAAGCGTTGGCATCGTGGGTCTTCACGTCCTGCAGGAGCTTCTGCCGGTCTGCGGCCGGCACGTCCTTGTAGGGGCCCTCCCCGGCGTCGAGCTGCTTGTAGTGCTTGTTCTCCACGACCTGGCTCGCGGCGAAAGCCTCGGGCTCGACCCGGAGCTGCTCCTTCTGCATGGAAGAGTGGCAGCCCGCGCAGGTGGGGGACAGGTCAGTCACGTTACGGAGCGGACCCCCGTTGTACCCCTGGGCGCTCGAGGCTACGAGGAGTACGGTCAGGACCAGGATTCCCAGAACGCTGATGGTTCGCCTCATGGTCTCCTCCTTAGTGGGGTGGAGTGGGAAGCACCTATACAACCTCCTCCCGATCCGATTGGTTCCCGGCCGCCAGCGCCGAGAGGTCGGCCTCCATGATGAGGGCATCCTCCCCGGTGTCGAAATAGTAGCCTTTCCGCCGCCCGATCACGTGAAAGCCGAAGCCCTCGTAGAGCCCCCGGGCCTCCAAGTTGGTCGGCCGTACCTCCAAGAAGGCTGAGCTGAGCCGCCGGCGTCGGGCATCCTCCAGAATCGTGCTCAGAAGGGTCCGCGCAATTCCCCTGCGGCGCCACTCGGGGTGGACCGCCAGGTTCGTGATGTGGAGCTCCGACCCCACCTCCCAGAGGCAGAGGTAGCCGACCAGCTCGCCGGCGATCCGCGCCACCCAGCAGCGCGCCGCGCGGTTTTCCTTCAGCTCGTAGAGAAACGCCCGGCGCGACCAGGGCGTCGGAAATGAGACCCGCTCGATGCGGAGCACCGAGTCCAGGTCGGCGAGGGCCATGGGCTCAATGGACAGCGAGTCCATAGCGCCGCTTGAGCTCGGCCTCCGACGGCCTGAGATACCTGGGAGCAAGGGCGGCGGGATCCACCACGTCGCCCGCCAGAAGCCGGGCGTGCCCGAGCTGGGCCACGCAGGCGGGCGACGGAAGCCGCCGCGACGGCGGGGCGAAGATGGCCCGCCGACCGAGCCGCTGCGTGAAGAGTGTGCCATAGCTCGTGATTCCGTCGCCGACGAAAGTCACCGGGCCGGCGAGGCGGCGGCAGAGCTCCTCGGGCTCAAGCGCCTGATCCTCCCAGTCGCGAGCCAGGCTCTCACCCTCCCAGTGAAAGAGGGCGGCGTAGACCTCGCCTTTCCGCGCGTCGAGCACGGGACAGACCGGGCCCCTGGCAAAGGGGAGAGCCCAGGCCAGCGCCTCCAGCGTTGAAACCGCCGCCACCGGGATGCCAAGCGAAAACGCGAGCCCCTTGACGGTGCTGACGCCAATCCTGAGCCCCGTGAACGAGCCCGGCCCCACCGCCACCGCGAGCCCCTCCAGCTGGTCGAGCGTCCAGCCGGCATCTTGGAGCAAGCGGTCTATAGCTGACAGTAACCGCTCAGAGTGGGTGCTCCTGACGTTGAGCGTGTATTCGCCCACGAGCCGATCGCCATCCAGCAGCGCGGCTCCACCAGCCAGCGTGGACGTCTCAATGCCGAGAACCTTCATGGCAGAGCCAGTCTACGCCGAGGCCGCCGGGCGGTCAAAGCGGCAACGCCACCGGCATTTTCGGGTTGACACCTGTGCCCGCTCACGCCAAGATGAGGCAAAAATTCAAGGGGTTGGAGGCTTTGACCGTGGCGCTGCCCGAACGAACAGGCCGGTTGTGTAACAACCCGGCCTGCGAGCTCTGCGATGTCTATGTGAAACCCTCCCAGGTGCTCAGAAAGGGAGGTCAGGACGTCTGCCCCCGCTGCCTCGAGCCCCTGGTGGTTCAGCGCCTCCACCCCCGCGTTCCCACCCTGCCCTTCAAGCCCGGCAGGCGCCGCCGCCTCGACGCATCCCTCGGGAGGCCCCGATGACGCCGCCCCGCGAGAAAAACAGCAGCGCCATGGACGCCGAGGTGCGCGAGAAGATCCATCTCGAGATCCTCAAGCGCACGGGGGCCTACCAGAGCAACGACCACATCCTGCTCCCCTCCGGGCATCACACCGGCGAGTTCATCGAGAAGACGCTGGTGACCACCGAGCCGTCCTTCACCGAGGGCCTGGGCGCCGTCATCGCCAAGCACTTCGCTCAGTGGCCGGTGGATGTGGTGCTCTCCACCGGGCCGGGGGCGCTGATTCTCTCTCACTGCGTGGCGCGGGCGCATCCGTCGCGACCGATCCTGATCTACGGGAACAAACGCATGGTGGCGGGCAAGCGCCGGGTCGCCCTCCCCGCCGAGTTCCACCGCCTGATCCGTCCCGGGACCAAGGTGCTCCTGATCGAGGATCTGGTGAGCACGGGGACCACGTTGAAGCTCCTGATCAAGCTGGTGGAGCAGTTCGGAGGGCAAGTGGTGGGGATCGGGGCGCTCTGGCGACGGACCAAGAGGGCCGAGGTTGGGGGAAAGCCGGTGTTCAGCCTGGTGAGCCGGGACTTCCCCACCTACCCACCGGAGTCCTGCCCTCTCTGCAAGAAAGGGGTTCCCCTGAACGAGGAGTTCGTCCGCCGGCGCCAGCAGCGAAAGGTATCGTCGGTCGTGGAGCGGAAAACCCCGAGCGGCTGACCGCTACGCCCCCTCCCAGAGACCCTCAGCCACGCCCGCATTCTTGTAGGCTTGCCGGATCCTGTCCAGGTTGGACGTGAAGAGGAGCCCGATCTTGGCGAAGGGCTCGAACACGGGCCCCTGGTCGGCGATCACCGGGAAGGAGATCTTCGGGAGCTTCTCCCACTGGACCTGGAGCGTCTGGGTCACGGCGGTGAGCCTCTCGTAGAACTCTTCCCGACCCTTCGCCGCCTGCGTGACGATCGGCGTGATCAGGCAGTCCACGGTGTGCCGGGCGCGCGAGGCGACCGCGTCGCGCGCATCCAGAGCGGCGTCGGCGAGCGGCACCACCTTGACGCCCAGCTCGTCGAGGAACCGGCGCAGGAGCTGGCCCACCTTGTCCTGGAGGAGGATCTCCGGCAGAGCGGCGGTTTTGAGCCCCCGGTGCCGGAGCTGGTTGGCCTCCGAGTAGAGCTGGTCGCGGAGCCACGCCACGTACTGGCGGTTCTCCTCGTCCTTCCACCACTCCCGGATCGTCTTCTTCCCCCAGTACCGGATCGTCGCGTAATAAACATCGCGCTGCCAGAGCTTCTGCGCAATGCCGCCCCAGGAGTAGAACTTCTGCATCGCCCGGATGGCGCCTATCTGCAGCTCGTAGGGGGAGATTCGCCGGGGCTGGTGCACGACGTGGTGGCCGTCGTAGAAGGACCAGTTCTGGCTGATCACGTACTTGCCGCCCCGGGCGTAGAGCGTGTCCCAGTCCGGAGAGCCGGGGATCGGCGTGAGGATCATGAACTGGATCGAGTCGATGTCGTGCTTCCGGGAGAAGACGCGGGTCGCCTCGAGGGTCTCCAGGTCGTCCTCGTCCGACCCCACCACGAACATGCCGTGGATCTTGATGTTGTGGGCGTGGAAGCGCTCGATGGACCGCTCGATCTTGGCCAGGTCCTGTTTCTTCTGGAAGAGCTTGAGGGTCCGCGGGTTAATGGACTCGAAC
>JACQRS010000085.1 GCA_016206385.1 Candidatus Rokuibacteriota bacterium
CTCGCAGGTGGCGCCGCCGGACCAGGCCGGGATGATGCCTCAGCATGTCCGCGACGTGGCGCGCCACGCGGAGTCGGCACGTCCGATCCTCAGCTTCTCTTCCATTTTGGACGCAATCAGGAGACGGATCCGCCCCGGCGGTCCGTCGAAGGAGCGATGACCGATGTCCCGAAACCTGACGTTTGGACTGAAGATCGGCCTCGGCTTTGCGGCGACCGTCGCGGTCGCCTTCATGATCGGCATCCTGGCCGTGTACACCCTTAAGAGCGTCGTGGCCAGCAAGGATCGCGTGATCGAGGTCGACTCCCAGCTCCTGACCGGGGCGGAGCGACTGCGCGCCGCCGTGGAGCAGAAGATTGCCGCCGCCCGTGGCTACTTTATGTCACCGCAAGAGACGTACCTCGAGGATATGCGCCAGGCGCGCAGTGAATTCACGGACGAAATGGGCCGGCTGAAACAGCTTGTCTACACGGAGGAAGGTAAGCGCGCGCTCGACGCCATCCAGATGGCGGAGGCGGACCACCAGGCCGCCATCGACCGGCTCGTCTCCCTGCGCCAAAACAGCACGAACCTGGAGACGATGGCCCGGATGTTCAGCGAGCAGGTGACCCCGAAGCGGGTGGTCCTGAATCACGAGGTGGAGAAGTTCGTCGAGCGCGAGCAACGGCTCCTCGAGGACGCGAAGCGCGCTTCGACCAGCACGGCCACCCTGGCCATCAACCTGGTGATCGCGATGGCCAGCGGGGCGGTCCTTCTCGCGTCAACCCTGGCGTTCTTTCTGACGAGATCCCTCGCGCGGCAGATCGGGACCGCGGTCGGGCAGGTGCAGAGTTCTTCCGCGGAGCTGCAGGCCGCGGCCAGCCAGCAGGCGAGCGGGGCCAAGGAGCAGGCCTCCGCGATGAGCGAGATCTCCACCACCATCAGCGAGCTCCTGGCGACGTCCCGGCAGATCGCCGAGAGCGCGCAGCGCGTGGCGCACATCGCCGAGGAAACGGCCGGCGCCGCGCGCAAGGGCGAAGGGACCGTGGAGAAAACGCACGGGTCGATCACCGGGATCCGGCGGCAGGCGGATCTCGTCGTGAGCCACATGCTCGACCTCGGGAAGAAGTCGCAGCAGATCGGAGCGGTCCTGGAGATCGTCTCGGAGCTGGCGGAGCAGACGAACATCCTCGCCGTCAACGCCACGATCGAGGCGGCCGGGGCCGGCGAGGCCGGCAAGCGCTTCGCCATCGTGGCGGACGAGATCCGCAAGCTGGCCGACCGCGTCGCGGGATCGGCGAAGGAGATCCGCGGGCTCATCGAGGACGTGCGCAGCGCCGTGAACACCACCGTCATGGCCACCGAGACCGGCTCCAAGACCGTGGACGACGGCTCCAAGCAGTTCGCCGAGGTCACCGCGGTGTTCAAGCAGATCGCCTCGCTGCTCACCACGACGACAGAGGCTGCGCGCGAGATCGGGCTCAGCACCAAGCAGCAGGCGACAGCCGTCGAGCAGGTCAACGTCGCGATCTCGAACGTCGCGCAGGCGACCAGGGAGACGGAGACCAGCTCGAGTCAGACGCTGCAGACCGCCTCGCAGCTCACGGGTCTGTCGCGTGACTTGCTGCGCCTGATCCAATCACAGGCGGCAGCCTAGGATGACACGGGATCCCTACAAGTACTTCCGCGTCGAGGCCCGCGATCTTATCGAGACGCTCGGCCAGGGCCTTCTCGAGCTGGAGAAGGGACCGCCACCCTCCGGCCTCGTCCCCAGGCTCCTCCGCATGGCCCACACGCTCAAGGGCGCGGCGCGCGTGGTGCGCCTGCCCGACATCGCGGAGATGGCGCATGCCATCGAGGGCGCGCTCGCGCCCCTGCGCGAGAGCACGCAGCAAGCCCGGCCCCAGCAGGTCGATGCCATCCTGAAGCTCGTCGATTCCATTGGCGCGCGCGTGGACCAGCTCGCTCCGGCGGACGAAGCCGAATCGCAAGGCCAGCCGCGACCCGTGTCGGAAGAGCCGCTCCAGACCGTCCGCGCGGACATCGCGGAGATGGATTTCCTGCTCGATGGGATCTCAGCGGCCAGCGTGCAGCTCGGGTCGATGCGACACGGCCTCGCGGTAATCGAGCGGGCGCGGCATCTCGCCGATCTATTGGGGGAGCATCTGGCCTGGCCCCGGGCGACGGACGCGTACCGGTCGGGCCAGGACGTCTCGCCCAAGGCTCGGTCTCTCGCCGAGGAGCTGCGGGCCGTCGTCGCGGGGCTGGAACGGAACCTGGTGAGCGGCGTCGAGCATATCGAGCGGGAGATGCGTCAGGTCCGCGACACCGCCGAGCGACTGCGGCTCCTTCCGGCGAGCGTGTTGTTCGCGTCGCTCGAACGGACAAGCAGGGACGCCGCCCAGGCCCTGGGGAAGCGGGTGAGCTTCGAGGCGAGGGGAGGCGACGTCCGTCTTGACGCCCACGTCCTCGGAGCCATCCAGGGCGCGCTCATCCAGGCGGTCCGCAACGCGGTGGCCCACGGGATCGAGTCCGAGCCGGAGAGGACGAACGCGGGCAAGCCGCCCGTCGGACGCGTGGTCCTCGACGTCCTGCGCCGCGGGCGGCGGGTGGTGTTCCAGTGCCAGGACGACGGGCGCGGCATCGATGTCGAGGCCGTCCGTCGGGTGGCAGAGAGCAAGGGGTTGCTCGCGGTCGGGACGGCGCCGCTGTCGCCGGACGCGATGCTCCAGCTCCTGCTCAAGGGAGGACTCACGACGTCGGGCGTGGTGACGGAGGTGTCCGGCCGTGGAATCGGACTCGACGTGGTGCGCGAGGCGGCGACGCGCCTGGGTGGCGACCTCGCCCTGCGCACGGAAGCGGGCCGGGGAACCATCCTCGAGCTGATTGTCCCGGTCTCCCTGTCGTCCCTGGAGGCCCTGCTCGTGGACTGCTCGGGCGTGGCCGCGGCGGTTCCGCTCGACGCCGTGCGCCGGACGCTGCGAGTCCGCGCCGAGGAGATCCTGCGGACGGCGCAGGGAGATTCGATCCTGTACGACGGCAAGACCATTCCCTTCCTGCCGCTGTCCCGGCCTCTCGCTCCGGACGCCCGGCCCGCGGCTCAGGCCCGGCCATGGTCGGTGATCGTGGTGGACAGCGGGCCGGCGCTCGTGGCGCTCGGCGTCGACCGGCTCTTCGGAACAACGACGGTCGTCCTGCGGCCACTTCCCGTGCTCGCTGCCGCGACCCCGCTCGTCGCCGGCGTCTGGCTCGATGCCGACGGGAACCCGCAGGTCCTGGTCGATCCCGAAGGACTGCGCTCGGCCGCCCTCCGTCACGAGGGCACCGTCTCGGCGCCCGAGGCCGCGCCCCGCCTGCCCGTTCTCGTCGTGGACGACTCGCTCACCACCCGCATGCTGGAGCAGAGCATTCTCGAAACCGCGGGATTCGAAGTGGACCTCGCCGTGTCAGGCGAGGAGGCCCTCGAGAAGGCGCGGCGCCAGCGGTACCGGATCTTCATCGTCGACGTGGAAATGCCCGGCATGGACGGATTCACATTCGTCGAACGCACCCGCGCCGACCCGGCGCTCCGGGAAATCCCCGCCATCCTGGTGACGTCGCGCAGCGCCCCGGAGGACTTCCGGCACGGTGAGGAGATCGGCGCGGGTGCCTACATCACCAAGGGTGAGTTCGACCAGGTCCACCTGCTCGAGACGATCCGGAGGCTCGCGGGATAGCCCATGGCGAAGATTCGCGTGCTCGTCGTCGAGGATTCCCTGACCGTCCGCAGGCGTCTCTGCGACGTTCTCACGGCCGACCCCGAGATCGAGGTCGCGGGCGAGGCCGGAGACGGCCGGCGCGGCATCGAGCTCTGCCGCGACGTCCGGCCCGACGTCGTCACGCTCGACATGATGCTGCCGGTGATGAGCGGTCTGGCCGCGACCGAATACATCATGGCCCACTGCCCCACTCCCATCCTGATCGTGTCGTCGTCGACCAACCGCGGCGAACTGTTCAAGACCTACGAAGCGCTCGCGGCGGGAGCGGTCGAGGTGCTCGAGAAGCCGACGGGGGCCGAGCCGGACGGACAGTGGGAAAAACGATTGATCTCCACCATCAAGCTCGTCTCCAGGATCAGGGTCATCACGCATCCTCGCGCGCGTCTCGGAACGCTCGGCCGCCCGGGCCCCGCTTCGATCGTTGCTCCGGTGATGGTTCCGGCGGCGACCCAGCCCCGCGTCGTGGCGGTGGGCGCCTCGACGGGCGGTCCGGCCGCCATCATTGAGATCCTGCGGGCCCTGCCTTCGGTGTACCCGCTGCCGATCCTCCTCGTCCTGCACATCGGAGAACCGTTCGGGTCGGCTTTCGCTGACTGGCTTGATGGGCAGACCCCGCACCCCGTGGCTTTCGCCCGTGATGGCGAGCCTCTCACCGGCGCACGGGGTCGGGTCGTCATGGCCCCGCCCGAACGGCACCTTATCGTGCGCGGGGAGAAGCTCTTCCTCACGTCGGACCCCGAGCGCCATTCCTGCCGTCCCTCCGTGGACGTCCTGTTCTCGTCCCTCGCCAGGGAATGGGGCCCGGCGGTCGCCGCGTGCCTGTTGACGGGAATGGGACGGGACGGCGCCGACGGCCTCCTTGAGATCAGGAGAGCCGGCGGCTTCACCATCGCCCAGGACGAGGCCACCTCGGTCGTTTACGGGATGCCGCGGGAGGCGATGCTTCTGGGCGCTGCCCAGCACGTTCTCTCTCTGGGTGACATCGGACCCACCCTTGTCTCCCTGGTGGCGGCTTTCTCGGAGCGCAGCAGATGAACGAGGCGGTGCTCATCGTCGATGACAGCCTGACGGTCCGGATGGATTTGGCCGAAGCCTTCTCGGCAGCGGGCTTCCGGCCGCTCCCCTGCGGGACCGCCGGGGAAGCCCGCGAGGTCCTGGCGCGCGAGCGGGTGGCGATCATCATCCTCGACGTTCTTCTGCCCGACGCCGACGGCATCGAGTTCTTCCAGGAAGTGCGGACCTCTCCTTCCGCCGCCGCGGCGCCCGTCCTGCTTCTCTCGACGGAAGCCGAGGTCCACGATCGGATCCGGGGCCTCTCAAGCGGCGCCGACGAGTACATCGGAAAGCCCTACGACCCGAATTACGTGGTCTCGAGGGCGAGAGAACTCGTGCGGCAGAGGCCCGCTCCCCCCGGTAACGGGAAGGCGACGGTCCTGGTCATCGATGACAGTCCGACCGTCCGCGAGCAGCTGAAGCAAGCCCTCGCGGCGCAGGGTTACGACGTCGCGGTCGCGGCGACCGGTGAAGATGGCCTCCGGATCGCCGCGGACACGAGGCCGAACGCCATCCTGCTGGACGCCATGCTGCCGGGCATCGACGGGGCGACCGTCGTGCGCCAACTGCGCCTCGACGCCGCTCTCAGGCGCACCCCCTGCCTGCTCATGACCGCCTCCGAGGAGCAGGAGATGGAGCTGCAGGCGCTCGAGGCGGGGGCCGACGGCTTCGTGCGCAAGCAGGAGAACCTTTCGGTCATTCTCGCCCGTCTCAGCGCCGTGCTTCGCAGCGCCGGGCAGGAATCCGGAGAACCCGGCCCCGCGAGCCTCCTCGGGCCGAAGAAGATCCTCGCCGTCGACGACAGCCAGACCTACCTACATGAGCTGGCGTCGGCGTTGCGGGGAGAAGGGTACGACGTAGTCCTCGCCCGCTCCGGGGAAGAGGCCATCCAGCACCTCGCCGTCCAGCCCGTGGACTGCGTCCTGCTCGACCTCCTCATGCCGGGCCTGGGCGGGCAGGAGACCTGCCGACGGATCAAGTCGTCCACGGCGCTGCGCGACATCCCGCTCATCATGCTGACGGCCCTGGAGGACCGCGAGGCGATGATCGAAGGTCTGGCGGCCGGCGCCGACGACTACATCGCCAAGTCGAGCGATTTCCAGGTTCTCAAGGCGAGGGTGCGGGCTCAGATCCGGCGGCGCCAGTTCGAGGACGAAAACCGGCGCATGCGCGAACAGCTCCTGCGAACTGAGGTGGAAGCGGCCGAGGCACGGGCGGCGCGGGAGATTGCCGAAACCCGGGCTGTCCTTCTCGAGGAGCTGAGGTGCAAGAACAAGGAGCTGGAGGCGTTCTGCTACTCCGTGTCCCATGACCTGCGCGCTCCGCTGCGCAGCATCCACGGCTTCAGCCGAGCCCTGCTGGAAGACTGCGGCGATAGCCTCAGCGACAACGGCAAGGACTCGCTCCACCGGATCGTCGCGGCGAGCACCCGCATGGGCCAGCTCATCGACGGGCTTCTGAACCTGTCCCGCGTGACACGCGCGGAGATCCGGAGCGAGAGCATCGATTTGAGCTCCATCGCCGGCGAGATCACCGCCGAGCTCCGTCAGCACGAAAGCGACCGCAAGGTGGAGTGCGTCATCGCCGAGAACGCGGTGACCGAGGGCGACCCGACCCTCCTCCGCCTGGTGCTGCAGAACTTGCTGGGGAACGCGTGGAAATTCACGGGCAAGCAGCAGCGCGCCAGGATCGAGTTCGGGATCACCGAGGAATCGGGCGAGAAGGTCTACTTCGTCCGCGACAACGGGGCGGGGTTCGACATGTCCTACGCGGACAAACTGTTCGGCGCGTTCCAGCGCCTGCACGGCGAGCAAGAGTTCCCTGGCATCGGGATCGGCCTGGCCACAGTTCAGCGCATCGTGGACCGGCATGGCGGCCGCGTCTGGGGCATTGGCGCCGCAGGGCAGGGCGCGACTATCTATTTCACTCTGGGGAACGGAGGAGGGTATGGATGCCAAGAGGGTCATTCTGCTGGTCGAAGACAACCCCGACGACGAGGCCCTGACTCTGAGGGCCCTCAAAAGGAACAACATTCTCAACGAAGTGGTAGTGACCCGTGATGGTGCAGAGGCGCTCGACTACCTTCTGGGCAGCGAGGGGCACCCCCGTCGGACCAGGAACGATGGTCTCGGGGTTGTACTTTTGGACCTCAAGCTGCCGAAGGTGGACGGTCTGGAGGTTCTGCGTCGTCTGCGCGCGGACAAACGAACTCGGCGTCTCCCGGTTGTCATCTTGACCTCATCCAAGGAGGAAAGGGACCTCGTGAGCGCCTATGACCTTGGCGCCAACAGCTACATTCAGAAACCCGTGGAGTTCGGGGAATTCGCGGAGGCTGTCCGGCAACTCGGCTTGTACTGGCTGGTGCTGAACGTCTCCCCGCCCCGCTAGAAAGGACAGTGTATGGGTACGCCTGTGCGAGTTTTGATCGTCGAAGACCGCGAAGACGATGCCGCGCTGGTCCTGCGGGAACTCGAACGGGGCGGCTACGAGCCGACCTGGGAGCGCGTGGATAGTCCTGAGGCCATGACGGCGGCTCTGGCGAGCCAAAGCTGGGACATTATCATCTCGGATTACTCTATGCCCTGCTTCAGTGCGCCGGAAGCTCTCGCCTTGGTCCTGAAGGACGGACTCGACGTGCCGTTCATTATCGTTTCAGGGACCGTTGGGGAGGACGTTGCCGTCGAAGCAATGAAGGCCGGCGCTCACGATTACATCTTAAAGGAGAGGCTGGTGAGGCTCCCGGCGGCGGTGGCGCGGGAGTTGAGGGAAGCCGAAGTCCGGCGTGCGCATGTCCAGTCTCAGGTAATGCTGAACGAGACCCGGGAGCGCCTGGACAGCGCCACCCAGAAGCTGCTCCAGGCCGAGAAAATGACCGCCTTGGGCGAGCTCGTCGCCGGCGTGGCCCACGAGATCAACAACCCTCTCTCCAGCATCATGGGATATGCACAGCTGCTCCTGGGCAAGGACCTGCCGGCGGAGGTCCGGAGACGGCTCGAAACCATGCTCTCCGAGGCCGATCGGGTGGCCAGGATCGTCAAGAACCTCCTCACCTTCGCCCGCAAGCACCCCCCGGAGAAGAACTACCTGGGCCTCAACGGCGTGATCGAGAAGACGCTGGAACTCAAGGCGTATCACTTCAGGGTCAGCCAGATACGCCTGGAGAAGAATCTTGCCCCTGACCTGCCGCTGACGATGCTCGACTTCCATCAGATCCAGCAGGTCCTCTTCAACCTCCTGAACAACGCCGAGCAGGCCATCGTCGAAGCGGCACGCGGGGGAACGATTCGGGTGTCGACACGCCTGGTCGGGGACAGGATCGAGGCGCGCGTGGCGGACGACGGACCAGGAATCCCTCGGGACATCCAGGCCCGCGTCTTCGAACCATTCTTCACGACCAAGAAGGAGGGCAAGGGGACCGGCCTGGGGCTTTCGCTCTGCTACGGGATCGTCCAGGAGCACGGGGGGGGCATCCGCCTGGAGAGCCAACCCGGGAAGGGGACCACCTTCGTCATTGATCTGCCCGTGGTCAGGGAGGATCCGGCCCCAGTCGAGGAAGCCCCACGGGCAACGCCCGGTGCGGTGCCCCGCCTCAGGGTCCTGGTGATCGACGACGAGCAGAGCGTCCAGGACTTTCTGGTCGCTCTGCTCAGGGAGCGTGGCCACAAGGTGGACACGGCCACCGACGTGCCCGAGGCACTGCGGAAGATTGCCGCCAACGGCCATGATCTCATCATCTCCGACATGAAGATGCCTCATGGCACCGGAAGGGACATTTACATGGCGACCCTCGAGAAGAGCCCGCGC
>JACQRS010000083.1 GCA_016206385.1 Candidatus Rokuibacteriota bacterium
ACCTCCACACACACTAGGTACGCCTATTTGGTGTGGGTGTCAAGTAGATCGTCGAAATGTGTGAAAGAGTCAGTTACGGTGTGTTGTAACAAAAAGGCGGTAGTGAGGGCTCCCGGCTGGGGGACTGATCCGGAGGCTACCCCTTCGGGAGCCCGAGGACGCGCTCGCCAATGATGTTCTTCTGGATCTCAGAGGTGCCGGCGGCGACGGTGTCGCCCCGGGAACGGAGCTGGCGGAACTGCCAGTAGCCGTCCTCGATGGCCCAGTCCGATCCTTGCCACAGCAGCGCGTACGGCCCCTCCAGCTCCATGATCAGCTCCAGCAGCCGCTGCCAGGTCTCGCTGAAGAAGAGCTTGGAGGCCGAGCCCTCGGGCCCCGGAGGCTCGCCCCTGAGCAGCTTGGTGAGGGTGCGGAGGTTGGAGTAGCGCAAGGCGTGGCTGTCGATGTAGAACTGGGCGAGGCGCTGGCGGATGACGGGATCCTGGAAGGCTTTTTTGCCGTGACGGTCCAGGCGGCGGGCCAGCTCGACGGCCGCGTCGATCCCCTGGCGGAGCATCAGCTGGCGCGAGAGCGTGCGCGGCCCGCGCTCGAACATGAGCGTGGTGATCGCCACCTCCCACCCGCCGTTCTCCCGGCCCAGGATGTTCTCCGCCGGCACCTTCACATTCTCGAAGAACAGCTCGTTGAACTCGGCGTCCCCGCTCATCTGGCGGAGCGGCTTCACCGTCACACCGGGGCTCCCCATCTCAACCAGGAAGTAGGTCAGCCCCTGATGCTTGGGCACCCTCGGGTCGGTGCGCGCGAGCAGGACGCACCACTGGGCGTAGTGGGCGTAGGAGGTCCAGACCTTCTGGCCGTTGATCAGATAGCTGCCGTTCTTGCCCTGAGCCCGGGTCTCCAGCGCTGCCAGGTCTGACCCGGCGTTGGGCTCTGAGAAGCCCTGGCACCAGATTTCCTCCGCCGAGAGGATCCTCGGCAGATAGCGCCTCTTCTGGGCCTCGGTCCCGTGGTGGATGATGGCGGGGCCGGCCATGTCGAGGCCGATGACGTTGGGAAGCTCGGGGGCCCTGGCCCGTGCCAGCTCCTCGTAAAAGATCGCCTGCTCCATGATGGTGGCGCCGCGGCCGCCGTACTCCTTGGGCCAGTGGAGCCCTACATAACCGGCCTCGTAGAGCCTCCGCTGCCACTCCCTGAGGAACACGATCTGCTCGTCCCCCGTGGCAAAGCGGTTCCTGAGCTTGGCCCAGTCGCCGGGCGCATTCACATCGAGCCACTGGCGGAGCCCGTCGCGGAAGGCCTGCTCCTCGGAAGAGAGCGTGAAGTCCATGGTGCCCTTCAGGTCGTCACGGGGGTGAGCTCGCGGATCGGATGCCGGGCCCCGGCGAGGAGCAGGGCCGGGCCCTCCGCGTCTTCTACGAGGAACGGGGCAAGCTGCTGCATCGCCACCCGGCCGAAGCGGGCCCGAAAGGCGCCAGCTCGGACACGGCAGTAGAGATAGCCTTCCTCCGCCTCGAGGCTCCCCGGATCCAGGGGCTCCCGGTAGTCGCCCGCAAAGCAGAGCTCCGCCGAGAGCAGTCGGCCGCCCTCGACCACACACCGGAGCCGCTGGACCACGAAGGGCGTGTCGTGGGGCTCAAACCAGTTTCGCTCCCCCTGGCAGAGCACCACGTGGCGGCGGTCCTCAGTGAGCTTCATCGTCCGGAGAAAAAAGCGGAGCACCACGGGGTCCAGGATCTCGGTGCCGCCGTGGAAGATTCGTCCCTCGCGGTCCACGCGGTAGGTGTACTCGCGCATGCCGGCCCCATTGTAGCCGGGGGATCAGGGCATCGCAACGCGGCTTCTGTGCTATAACCGGAGCGTGAACGGCGGCGAGCACGGCGACGCGGCCATCCCTCAGGCCTCGGGCATCGAGGAGCGGGGGCTTGCCCTCGTCAAAGAGCTCGCACGGGTCGGGCGCGGAGCCGACCCTCCCGCGGTGAAGCTGGAGGGAGTGCTGGAGATCCTGTTCGGCGCCTTCAGCGGGGGGGACGAGCCGTTTCGCCGGCTGCTCCTGGAGGGGTGGATCAGGGGACGCCAGGAAAAGGCCTTCCGGCTGGCGATGGCCTGGCTTCGGGAGCAGATGCGGCTCTGCGTCGAGGAGATTCTCGCCGAGGGGATCACCGCGGGAGCCTTCAGGGCCGATGTGGACCCCTCTGCTCTCGCTGCGGTGTGCGTGGGCGCGGCCGAGGGGTACCTGCTCCAGTCCCGCGACGAAGAGGGGACGGTACCGCCAGGCCAGCTCGTCAGGGCCATTCTCGGGCTCGTCACTCGGAACCCTCAGCGTTAAGGGCCGAGATCCGCGGAGGAGAGTCTATGCCGCTCGCCAAGGTGAAGGGGACCGAACTCTACTTCGAAGAGACCGGCGAGGGGTTCCCGCTGGTGTGGAGCCACGAGTTCGCGGGGGACTGTCGCTCGTGGGAGCCTCAGGTCCGATATTTCTCCCGCCGGTATCGCGTCATCACCTACAACCACCGGGGCTATCCCCCGTCGGCGGTTCCCGAAGATCCCTCAGCCTACTCCAACGAGATCCTGGTCGAGGACCTCCACCATCTGCTCCGCCACCTCGGGATCGAGCAGGCCCATGTGGGTGGCCTCTCCATGGGCGCGAACGTCGCCCTGAACTTCGGCCTCAGGCATCCGCGGATGGCCAGGAGCCTGATCATCGCCGCCTGCGGTGCCGGGACGGTCGGCCGCGAGCACTTCCTCGCTGAGTACGGCCGGCTGGCCGACAGGCTGGAGAGGGAGGGAATCCAGGTCGCGCTGGACCGGTTCTCAGCACTCCCGTCACGCCGTGCCTTCAGGGACAAGGATCCGCACGGGTTTCAGGAATTCCTGGCTCAGCTCCGGGAGCACCCGCCCCGGGCCAAGGCCCAGATCCTGCGTGGCGTGCTCCTCAGGCGGAAGACGATCTTCGAGCTGGAGCCCCAGCTCAAGACCCTCCAGGTGCCGACCCTCGTCCTGGTGGGTGACCAGGATGAGCCCTGCATCGAGCCGGCGCTCTTCATGCAGCGCCACATCCCCCACGCCGGTCTTCTCACGCTGTCCCGGAGCGGCCACCAGGTGAACCTCGAGGAGCCGGCCCTCTTCAACCTCCACGTGAGCGAATTCCTGAGCGCGGTCGAAAACGGCCGGTGGGGGAGCCGGACCGAACCTCGCACGTGAAGTCGCTGGGCCAGCGGCCGAGCGATGAAGAAGCGGAGGACCCCCGCTCCGGCCGGTGCAACAACCGCACCGCGGGAGGTCTCCGTCGCCGAAAGCTGGGCTGAGGTGATTCGGTTCGCCCGCTGCTCGCCTGAGAAGAGCTCCCGCAGCTGCCACCCGCTGGCGATGCGGTTGCGGGCTCTAGTGGCGCGCCGGGTGGAGCGGAGCTGGGACGTCGACGTAGCGGAGTGCCGTGTCCACAGCCCAGGGCCGGTACACGCGGCGGGAGTCAGGCACGAATTCGGCCACGGCCTCAGGCGCCCAGCCAAGAGGACGCGCCTCCAGCCACCCGGAGAGCTCCAGAACCCGCGTGACATAGGCCTGGGTCTCCGCGTAGGGAGGGATGCCCAGATGGCGCTTCACCGGCCCCTCCCCCGCGTTATACGCTGCAAGAGCCAACCGCACGTCTCCGGAGAAACGAGCGGACAGGTAGCGGAGGTGCCGAACCCCGGCCTCGATGTTCTCCCGTGTGTCGAAGACATTCCGGACGCCGAGTCGCCTTGCCGTCTCCGGCATCAGCTGCATGAGCCCCCGAGCCCCCTTTCGCGACACCGCCCTGGGATTGAAGTTCGACTCCACGCGGATAATGGACTCCACAAGCTCGGGAGGCTGCTCATGCCGCGCGGCGATCTCGTGGATCAAAGAGCGGTAGGCTGGTGGAACGCTCTCAACCGATCGGGAGGGGGATGGCGGCAAAGGCGGAGCCGAGACCGTACGCCGTGGGTCGGCGCTGCGGAGGGACGCGTCGCGAGTGGCCAGCCAGAGCTGAGCCGCGGGGAGAGCGGTCGCCGTCATCACAACCCCCGCGATCAGGCCGCAGCACGCGAGCACGTGCAGGGGTCTCTGGCGCCCCACCCGATGCCGGCGCGGAGCGCCGGCGGTTGACCCGTCTCGAAGACCACCCCGCGAGGACCGAATTCGCGGGTGGTGCGATCGCTGTGCTCGACTTCTCCCAGGAGACGGATCCGATCGCGCTGCGCGTCGCGTCGCCTGCGAAGACTTCGCGAGCTTCCCCGCAGTCACCGGCTGAAGTCTAGAGAACGCGGCGGAGAACGACAATTCAGCGGACGATACATTTTTCTATAACCTTCGATATAGGTCCGGGGAAACAGCCGGTCGGTGGCGTGCGCGCCGAAAGGCGTACGGCACGGCGCCTCAGCGGGCTCCTAGCGCGACGAGCGGCTCCGGCGCCGGGCGGATTTCAGAGGGACAGAGGCGTCAA
>JACQRS010000084.1 GCA_016206385.1 Candidatus Rokuibacteriota bacterium
ATCGTCACCGCACGCCAGGGGCGTCTCTTGACCGACGAGGAGAACGACCGGATCACGCTGCGCCTGATCGATGGGGCCATCAACGAGTCCGATCCCCGGGACGCGAGCCGCTACCGCTACACGACCTTCGAGCTCTACGACATGAACCTCTCCGTGGAGGCGCCGTTCAAGGGGGCGCCGCGCGTGGAGAAGCCGGAGAAGTATCTTTCGCTCCGACGGCTCCTGCTGGCGGCGGCAGCGCTCAGGCGCGAGGGGCAAAACGTGGCTCCCTACGAGGTGGAGTTCCACAAGCGATTCGTCCTGCCCCTGGCTGCCCTGGTCTTCGTCCTGGTGGGCTTTCCGTTGGGGATCCGGGCCCAGCGGGGCGGGCGCGCCGTGGCCCTGGGCGGAAGCCTCGCGATCATCGTCGCCTACTACCTGCTCCTCACCTCGCTGGAAGGCGTGGCGCTGGCCCGCCGCATGCCGTCGTGGATGGGGATCTGGACCCCCACCCTGTGCTTCGGCATCGTGGGCCTGGTCCTGCTCCAGTCCATGCTGGCGCCGCCGCGCCGATCGGCGTGGGCCTGGCTCCTCCGGCGCCTGGCCGGGCGCGCGCCGCAGCGGGCCTCCGCCCCAACGCGCGGCCGTCCACGGGCGACGGGCCGGCGAGCGTCGAGCTGGATCATCGACCGTTACCTGGTCCGCCAGTACCTGACCTACGTCGGCTACGGTCTCGCGGTGGGGGCGGTCCTCTTCGTCGTCGTGGACCTGCTCCAGACCCTGGACCGGCTCCTTCGCATCCGGCCGCCGCTCCACCTGATCTTGCAGCATCTCGTCCTGCGCCTGCCCGCCGCCCTCTACAAAGGCCTCCCCCTGGTCATCCTGGTGGCCACCGTTTTTCTCTTCCTTTCGCTCGCCCGCCAGCACGAGCTCACCGCGCTCAAGGCCGCCGGCGTCAGCCTCTACCGGGTGAGCCGGCCCGTCCTGCTCCTGGCGCTGGGCGTGAGCGCGGCGTCCGGGCTCTTTCAGGAGACCCTTTTGCCGATGCTGAACGCCAAAGCGGAGGAGGTAGAACGGATCAAGATTCGGGGCGAGCTGCCACGCCACCTCCAGCGCCAGACCCAGATCTGGTACCGGAGCGCTGACACCCGCTTCTTCCGGATGGAGCTTCTGGATCCGGTCGGCCAGGTCATGGACGCGGTCACGCTGCTGGAGATCGACCGGGAGTACCGGCTCCTCAACCGGCTCGACGCCCGGCAGGCCCGGTGGACCGTGGACGGCTGGGAGTTCCGCGACGGCGTGTTCAGGGAGTTCGGGAGTGGCGACCGGGTGCAGGCTGTCGCCTTCCGCCTCACCCCGCTGGAGCTTCCGGAACGGATCGAGGACTTCACCCAGATCCAGAAACCCGCGGAGATGATGAACTTCGTGGAGCTCCGGGCGTACCTGGCGCGGCTTCAGGAGGGCGGCCACCAGGTCGGGAAGTCCATCGTCCAGCTCTACGAGAAGCTCTCCTTCCCCCTGATCCACGCCATCCTGGCGCTGGTGGCGATCCCCTTCGCGCTGGCCTCGCCGCGCAGCGGCCGGCTGATCGGAGTGGGGCTGGCCATCCTCATCGCGATGGGGTACTGGCTGGTCCACTCGCTGGCCCTGTCCTTCGCCAAGGCGGAGCTGCTGCCGCCGCTCCTCGCGGCCTGGACCGCCAACATCGTCTTCGCCGGGCTGGGGCTCTCGCTGTTCCTCCGGGCCAGGACCTGACCTACGCCCAGCGCGTTTGATGATGGCAGAACGCTTCCTCGATGCCTTGGAGGTTGAGGTCCGAAATCACCCGGCTCTTCACCACCCGTTCCTCCGCCGGTTTGCCCAAGGCGGGCATCGACAACTCCAGCTCTGGGTCTTTGGGCTCCAGCACTATCAGCTGGTCCGGGTGTTCACGAGCTACCTGGAAGCCCTCCTAAAGAGCATCCCCGAGCCCGAAGTCCGGGACTGGATTCACCGGGTCTTGGAGGACGAGTACGCTCGCCCGCGCAGCTTCGACCACTCCCATTCAGCGCTCTACCGGAAATTCCTGCGGGCTCTGGGGCTCACCGATGAAGACTGGGATCGCGCGGAAGCCCTCCCAGAGACGCGGGCCTTCATCAACCACCACATCGAGCTGACCTCCCTCCGTCACTGCCTCGTGGGCCTGGGCGCCGTGGGCCCCGGCCACGAGTGGGCGATCCCCACGATGTTCGCCTACCTGGTGGAGGG
>JACQRS010000013.1 GCA_016206385.1 Candidatus Rokuibacteriota bacterium
AGCTTCCCGTCGGGGCACCCCGCACGAAGGAGCGGCTCGACAAAGAGTGGACCCACGTCGTCGGCTTCACCCTTCCGCTGCCCAACAACCTCAACTTCGTCGCCGACTACCAGGGCACGCTGGCCCGCTCCAACCTGGACGCCTTCACCTTCAGCCGGAGAGTCCTCTCCGTCTACTTCGTCTGGTCGTACTGATACCGGACCGCGGGACTCCGGAAAACACGCCGCGCCGGAAGGAGGCTCGGGCGCGGGTGAAGGCGACAGCGGGCCCGCGGGATCAGCCGGTCATTGGGTGATCTTCACCTGGCTTGTGGCACCCTGGAGCAGGAAATGAGCGCCGTTAGACGGCAGATTGACGGTCCCGCTGGTGCCCTGCCCCACCCACGGCGTCGGGTTGGCGACCGTGATATTCGCGCTGCTGGCCCCATTCTGAAGCGCGAACTTGATCCCGCCAGCGGTGACGCAGTTGTTCGCCGAGCAGAGGGAATTGTTGAAGTTGATGCTGTTCCCGGAGCCCGAGAACGCCGCCAGGGGACCTGCCCAGCTGAACAGTCCGCCACCCGCGACCTTCCCCAGGAGGCTCGCGTTGAGCGTCGAGCCGCCCGCCAGGCTCATCAGCGGGCCCGAGCCAGTCAGCACGCTGCGGTTCACGTTGACCAACGCGCCGTTGACGTTCAAGGTGCTTGCGTCCAGCTTGACGAGAGGACCGAGGCTCGTAACCCTGGCTTTGTACGAGAGATCGATGGCGTGGGTCTCAGTGGTCAGACGGCTGCCCGCGGTGAGGTTGAGGAGCGGACGGGACGCCTCGAGGAGCGCGGTATCCAGCTTCAGAACCGTTTGAGTTGTGATCGTCGCTCCCGAGGCCTCCAGAAATCCTCCGCTGTGGCGGAGCGGGCTGTCGGTCCCGAGGGTGAGGCCGGTCGCGGGGTCCACTGCAGTGTTGGTCGCCCAAATGTCGAAGACTCCGACGGCGGCGCCGAGCGAGTGGGTGCCGCCCTCGAGACGCACCAGGGGCTCCGTGGAGGACGTGGTGAGCGTGCCGCCCTGCACGACGCTCACGAGGCTGAACGGCACGTTCAAGTCGCTGTTCGTCGCCCTGAGGAGCGGCCCCGCCAGGGTCGCCGAAGAATTGCAGCAGACGATCATGAGCGAGTCGAAGGTCTGGGGGCTGTTCGTGAGCTGGAGGAGCGGTGTGGGGTCCAGCCGGGTGAGCGTGGCCCCGTC
This sequence comes from Candidatus Rokuibacteriota bacterium, assembly GCA_016206385.1. GTDB lineage: Bacteria > Methylomirabilota > Methylomirabilia > Rokubacteriales > CSP1-6 > JACQWB01. The sequence goes on from JACQRS010000013.1 coordinate 1,224, forward strand.
GCGAAGGAAGTGCAGCGGCGGGTCCTGGGTAACCACCACCGCATCGAGCAGGCCTCCCGAATCGAAACTGGTGTCGCCTACGTTGGTCACCGAGAATTCCAGAGTGGCATTCCCGCTGCTCACGACTACCGTCTTGCTCGTTGTGGTAAAGTCGCCGCTGCTGCTGAACGTTTTGCCGCTATTTGAAAAGATCTCGAAGTCGTTGACCCCGTCGCCGTTCGTGTCTATACGGAAGGTCTGTCCGAACTCCTTAAAATTGCCCGCGGTGCGCTCGGAGTTAACATCCGTTTCGAAGACGGTCACCGCCGACCCCGATGCCGGAATGAGCCTGACCTTCCATTGGTCGTTCTTCGTGGATGATGCACCGCTACCGTCACCTAACAAACTAGTTCCACCATCGGTCAGATCCGAGCAGGAAGAGCCGCTGCAGTTGACCTCGCGGGTGAAGAGGACATACTTGAAGCTGATGCTGAGAGCTGACTTCACGTTAAACGTCTGGGTGAGCGTGGTCTTACACTCCGAACCGCAGTCCCCGCTTTTCGCGCCGGTCCCCGTGTGACCGAAGAACATGAACGAGCCCGCAGCCGGCGTGATGGTTGACGTGCCGAATGAGCTGATCGCCTTCCCGGCTCCGTTCAGCGTCCAGGAGGTGAGGTCGCCCGCTTCGAACCCGGGATTTCCAATCAGGTTGGTACTACTGGTTGTAGTAGATGTCTCTTTGACCTTTTCGATGATTTCACCAATGCCAAAGTCGGATGTGAAGCTGATCTGAGTGGGGCTAATGAGGGGAACAACCACGAGGGGCGGTGGACCGCCCAGCGTCGTCACGAATGCGCTGGCTTCACTCAGAGAAACATCGGGCACAAACCCCGGCGGTGGAACGAACCCCGGGGGCGGCACAAACCCCGGCGGCGGCGTAACCCCGGGAGGGGTTTCCCCCGGTTTGGGCGGAGCCAGGAGAGTGGCGAGCTGCATGGCCTCCTGAACCTTCTCCACACTCACCTTCTTGACCATCACTTCCGGAGGCTTCTCGCTCTGCTCCTTCGCCTTCGGGGCCTCAGCTGTCTTGGCGATCTCCCGGGCTTGCGCCGGCGTCAGCGTCTGCACCGACCCCAACGCAGCGGCCGCCCCGACTCCTGAGACTCCTAAGCTCTGGTTTACTCCCAGGGGAACGGTGACCGCGGGAGCTGCCCGCGTGGACACCACCACCGGTAAGCCCGGAGTGACCTGAAGGGCCGTGAGAAAACTCTGAGGGACTCCCGCGACGATCCGGACTTCGGCCACGAGCAAGCTGCCCCGCACCGCCGCGATCGCGTTGGGCGTGCGAAGCTCGATGGACTCCCCGGGCTTCAGCAGGGCTTTCGCCACTCCCAGGGCGACCTTCCCCACCTGGAGGTCCACCACGGCCCGACCCGGCTCCTCTATGACGTTGAAGGTGGAGAGCTCCCGGATCGTCACCAGGGCCTTGCCGCCCAGGAGAACCCGAACGATCGAGTTCTCACGGGTGTCGATCTGGTCCCTCAGGAAGACTTCGTCCTTGAACTTCAATGGGACCGGACGGGGGAGTATCGCGCGAGCTACCGTGGCCTGGCCTTGGATCGTGGTAACCACCCCGGCCGTCGGTTGCTGGGCCACCGCGAGGGCGGGCCAGAGGGTGGAGAGAAGCAAACCGGACACCAGCGTGCGCGCAACGCTGCGGCTCTTCACAGTCGCCCTCCGCCTCCCCTCTTGACCCCTCACAGAACCTAGTCGCGCGGTCCCATTTCGCAGGAAAAACCAGCGGTATTCTCGACTCTCGCCCACGCCACTGTCAACTAAATCTTCGGGGCCCGTGCCCGGCGAGGCCGAGCTCATCGGGTCTCCCGCTTCCGCGCCTCGAGGGCCGCGCGCAATCGGGCGACCAGCTCGTCGATGGCCGCCTGGTGGGCCGGGGCGATGTCGGAGAAGAGCAACCCTGCCCGGTCCTCCATGCTCCACACCAGCTGCGCCTTGGCGGCGATCGGCTCCGCATGCCCAGGCAGCTCGAGGCGGACCTCCACGATCTGCCCCTCGGCGAACTGCTTGGGGAGGCTCCGCACCGCCATGCCGCTCCGGCTCAAATCGCTGAGCGACGCGAAAACCGAGATCTCACCATCCGAGATCATGACGGGCATCTCGACGGGGACACGGGGTTCCTTGCGCGAGTCCGCTTCGGCGACCCCGTAGATTTTGACCGCAACCTCTTTCCCCTTGACCTTGACCTCGCCGAGGTAGCGCGTGAGGAAGCGCCCCCGGACCTCCTCGTAGGTGGACTCGCTGATCACGATGGAGACCTCGAAGTCTTTCGTGATGCCCTCCAGCCGCGAGCCCAGGTTGATGGTGTCCCCGATGGCCGTGTATTCGAGGCGCTGCTCGGCGCCGATGGTCCCCACGACCGCATCGCCGGTGTTGATGCCGACGCCGCAGCGGAGGTCGCCGCCGTACTTCGCCTGAAAGCGGGCTGCGAGCGGACGCAGGCGCGCCTGGAACTCCAGCGCCGTGCGCACCGCCCGCTCGGCGTGGTCGGCCTGGTCGAGCGGCACGTTGTACAGCGCCATGATGGCGTCCCCGATGTATTTGTCCACCGTGCCCCCGTACTTGAACACCACCTCCGTCATCACCGTGAGGTACTCACGCAGGAACGTCACGACCTCCTCCGGTGACATCTTCTCCGACATGGAGGTGAACCCGCGGATGTCCGAGAACAGCACCGTCATTCGCCGGCGGGTGCTCCCCAGGTTGACGTCGTCCTTGTGCCGGATGATCTCCTTGACGACGGCGGGCGAGAAGAAGCGCGAGAGGCGCCGCTTCTCGCGCTGCTCCTGGATGAAGTTGTTCACCACGGCGGCCCCGTAGCCCAGGAGCAAGCTGGCGGGAACGGGCACGACGTCCAGCCAGAGCTGGCCCCAGACGAACAGCGCGAAGCTCGCCCCGCCGAACGCCGCGGTGGCCGCCACGACCACGCCGAGGGCGTGGAGCGGGCGCATCAGGTTCGTCGCCCACACGCCCAGGATCCCGCCGGCCAGGGCCAGGACCCCCGCGACCAGCCAGGGCGCGCGCCGGATCGGGATCCCCTGAAAGAGGGTCTCCAGCACGTTGGCGTGGATTTCCACGCCGGGCATGTCCCCTTGAGTGGCGAAGGGGGTGGGGAACACGTCGTGGAGCACGGGGCTCGTGGGCCCCACCAGGACGATCTTGCCGGCGAACACCTCAGGCCCGATCTCGCCGTTCAGCACGCGGTAGTACGGTACCCAGGGGAAGGTCCTCCGGCCGCCGCGGTAGTTCACGAGAAAGCTCGAGCCCTCGACCCGCCGCCCCTGGATTCCCGCCTTCATGGCCAGCCGATAGAGTTGGAGGTCGAAATGGGGGAGCTCCTGTCCCTGGTGGGGGCGGGTCACCTGAGCCCACCGGACGAAGGCGTCGTCGTCGGCGACGAAGTTGACCGGGCCAAAGCCAGCGGCCCCCTCGCGGATCGCTTTCAGGGGAGGGTTGAGGTCCACCTTGGTGTAGAACGACTCGCGCACCACCGTCAGGGCGGCCGCCAGGACCACGTTGCCCGCCCGGCCCACGGCCTCACCCAGCGCCAGGTCGTCCTCGGGCCCGTACGATGACGGCTCGGCAAACAGGATGTCGAGGCCGATCACCGCGGGGCGGCCCTGGCTGACGGTGTCGAGCAGCTGGCCGTGGAGCGCCCGCGGCCAGGGCCAGGGCAGGTTCAGCTCGTCGAAGGAGTCCTCGTCGATCGAGACGATGACGATAGGGGTCTGCGGGGCGCGGGGGCCTCTCAGGTGGAACTGCGTGTTGAGGCTCCACCGTTCCAGGCCCTCGAGGAGCCCGAGGAAGGAGACCGTGGCCACGGCGAGACCGAGGCACGTTCCCAGGAGCCACAGCCGGGCGGTCTTGCTCTGGACCCAGCGGCGAGCGGAGCCGCCCAACCGGCGCCAGCGGCCGCTCAGGAAGCGGCCCTCAGTGTTCCGCATGGACCCGGAGGGACACCGCGTCAGCGCCGGCCCAGGGCGCTGTTGATGTTACGCGCCTGGATGCCGCTGACCACATCATAGGTGAGATCCGGGCGCCACCGCGGACCCTGGACCGCCTCCTGAACCAGCCGGTCGAGCCGCTCGCGAGCCTTGATCTCGCGGATCGCGCGCTCGGTGTCGGTCTGGACGATGTCGGCCGCGGGCAAGACCAGCGCGCTCGGACGCTTCGACGAGGGCTTGAGCTGGAGCTCCAGGGCGCCTTGAGGTTCCTCGGCGGCTGCCGGAGCACCCAGGGCCCCCAGCAGGATAAGCGCAGCCGAGAGCATGAGAAAGATCACTCGTTTATGAGTCACGGTTCGCGGAGATCCTTCCCTCACGATAGCACGGATACGTGAGCATCTTGGTGGGGATGGTGGGACTCGAACCCACACGGGGTTGCCCCCAAAGGTTTTTGAGACCTTCGCGTATGCCGGCTTCGCCACATCCCCGACCGCTTCCCGAGTCTAGCGAACCTCTCCA
>JACQRS010000014.1 GCA_016206385.1 Candidatus Rokuibacteriota bacterium
GGGCTCGAGCACGACGACCCGCTGGAACGCCTCCGCTGCCTTGTCGTACTGCTTCTGCTCGTAGTAGACCGCGCCGAGCTTCATCCAGATCCGCGGGTCCCGCGGGGCCCTGCTGGCCAGGGACTCCACCTCCCGCCGGGCTTCGTCGAACTTTCCCATTCGGATCAGGAGGTTCCCGAGCCGTTCGACCAGGGCGAGGTTGTCCGGGTTGGCCTGGATCGCCTGGCGGTAGACCCGGAGCGCTTCCTCGGCCTGGTGGCGTGTCTCGTACACGTAGCCCAGCGCCGCCCAGGCATCGTCCGCATCGGGGTCCAGCTCGGTCGCGCGCCTGAGCTCCCGGATCGCCTCCTCCCAGGCCTCGCTTTCGATCGCCAGCCGGCCGAGGAGGAAGTGGGCCTGGGCGAGGGTCGGATGGACCTGGCTCAAGCGGAGGAGGGTTTCCCGCGCCTTGGCGTAGGCCTTGAGCTCCACGTGATGGCGCGCCAGGGCGAGGTAGGGCTCGGCAGCGTGCGGGCTCAGCGCGATCACCTTCTCCAGCTCGGCCTCCGCCTCGGCGTACTGCTTCTGGCCGCGGTGGAGCTCGGCCAGCGCCAGGTGACCGGCGGCTTGGTTCGGCGCCAGCTCCACCGCCTTCCGGGCGGCCTCAAGGGCTTCGGCGTGGGCTTCGGTTCGGGAGAGCCAGAAGGCCAGCTGGATCCACAGGCTCGGGCTCGCGGAATCCCACGTGATGGCCTCCCGCAGCTCGCCAATGGCTTCCCTGAGCCGACCTGCCTGAGCGTGGAGCTGGGCCATCGTGTAGTGGAAATACGCCTCCGCGGTGGCGTCCAGCGTCGCCGCGCGCGTGGCGGAGGTCGCCGGGCGATTCTGCGCGGCCGGCGCCGCGCTCGCGCAGGCATTGAGGAGCAGGAGGGCACTGCCCAGGGTGACCAGCAGACCGGTCATGGCGCGGCCGCGTGCGCCTTGGCGGACAGCGAGGCTTTCTCGAGAAGGCGCCGGACCGCGGCGCGAAGCTCTGGGTGCGCGATCAGCGCCACAGCGGCTTCGATCATCTGCGCGTCCTCGGGGGCGAGCCGCGCGTCGCTGCGCCCGCTTCTCCCCGGGTGGCCGGCCGGCTCCGGCGGGAGCGTTCCCAGCGAGAACCTGAGGGCGCGAACGGCCTCACGCCCGTAGCGTTCGCCCAGGCGGCTCAAGAGTTCGGCCTCGCGGAGGCTCAGCTCGTGGAGCCACGGAGAGTTGTCCACGATCAGCTCAAGCGTTCCGTTTCTCAGCTCGACCGGCTGGCACCGCCGGGCAATCTCCGCGCCCACCAGCTCCCGCCATTCCCGGCGGATCCGGACCTCGAAGAGCCGCCCTCGGAGCGTCGGGACCGCCGCCCCCAGAAGATTTCCCACCGGCGTCGGCTCACGAGTCCCGATTTCACCCACCTGTCTCCTATGATACGCGAGCCAGTGCCCGCTTGCCAGTGGGAACCCCGGCACGTTCGTTGACTTGGATCTGACTGCCATTTATTCTTTGGGGGGGCTCGCATCCCCCTTTTCCGTTTCCACAGTCAGCTCCGGAGGGCTTGTGGCGCGACCCAAGCGCGATGATGTGCTTTCGCTCAGCATCGACGACCTCGCCTTCGGCGGGGAGGGCGTCGGGCGAGTGGACGGCTACGTGGTGTTCGTCCGGGGCGGGATTCCCGGTGACCGCCTCAGGGTTCGGCTCGTTCAGGCCCGCGCCCGCTACGGACGGGGAGTGATCGAGGCGGTAGAGGAACCCTCCCCCGACCGCGTCGAAGCCCCGTGCCCGTACTTCGGTCGCTGCGGCGGCTGCCGGCTCCAGCACCTGGCCTACTCGGCGCAGCTGGCCTTCAAAGCCAAGCAGGTTGCCCAGTGCCTGGCGCGGATCGGCGGGCTCGCCCAGGTCCCGGTGCGGCCGATCATCGGCGCGCCCGAGATCTTCGGGTACCGGAACAAGATGGAGTTCACCGTGGCGCGGGGCGGCGCAGAGGAGCCGAGCGGGAGTGTGGTGGTCGGCCTCCACGAGGCTGACCGCTACGACGTGGTGCTGGACATCGAGCGCTGCCTGCTCCAGTCGGAGGCCATGAACCAGCTCCTGGCCGAGACGCGGCGGTACTTCCGGGAGCAGGGGCTCGGTGTCTATGACCAGGAGTCGGGCGAAGGGCTCCTCCGGTTTCTCATGCTCCGGGAGGCCAAGCGGACCGGGGAGGCCATGGTGAACGTGGTGGCCTCCGCCCCCCAGCTCTCGGCCCTCGTGCCCCTCGGCGAGCGGCTTCGCCAGCGGGTGCCCGGCACCGCCAGCCTGGTCGTGAACGTGAATCCCAAGAAGGCCAGCGTCGCGGTCGGGGTGGAAGAGCACCTCCTGGCCGGACGGGACCACATCAGGGAGTCGCTCGGCGGGCTCACCTTCCAGATCTCGGCCAACTCGTTCTTCCAGACCAACACGCACCAGGCCGAGCGCCTCTTCGCCCTCGTGGAGGAGTCCGCGGCGTTGACCGGGAGCGAGACGGTGGTGGACCTCTACTCGGGGACCGGCGCGATCAGCCTGCTCCTGGCGCGGCGCTGCCGCTGGGTGTACGGGATCGAGGTGGTGCGCGCGGCGCTGGACGACGCGGTGCGGAACGCCGAGAGCAACGGGATCGCCAACTGCACCTTTCTGGCCGGCGAGGTCCGCTACGTGCTCCCGCAGCTGATCAGCCAGGGGATGAAGGCGGAGGTGGTGGTCGCGGACCCGCCGCGCGCCGGCTTCCACCCCCGGGCGCTCCGGGCGCTCGCGACCTTCGCACCCGCGCGCATCGTCTACATCTCCTGCAACCCCTCGAC
>JACQRS010000089.1 GCA_016206385.1 Candidatus Rokuibacteriota bacterium
GTCCCCTGATGCTCCCGGACGATCCCGTAGCTCACCGAAAGCCCGAGGCCTGTGCCCTCCGTCTTGGTCGTGTAAAAGGGATCGAAGATCCTCGGCAGGTCTTCAGGCGAGATCCCCGTGCCCGTATCGGCGACGAGGAGGCGGATCCGGTCGGGCCGGCCAGGCGCCGGCCCCGTCTCGATCCGGATCGAGCCCCCGCCCGGCATGGCTTCGCGGGAGTTGGTGAGGAGGTTCAGCACCACCTGCTGGAGGGCGTTGGCATCGCCCAGGAGGGGCGGCAGGGTCCGGTCGAGCGAGACGCTGACCTGGATCCCCTCCTTGGTCATCTGCTTCTCCACCAGCAAGAGCGTTTCCTCCACGACGCGGTTCAGGTCCACAGGCTGGCGCTGGCCCGGCGAGTGGCGGGCGAAGGAGAGGAGCCCCTGGGCGATCCGGGCCACGCGCTGGGCATTCCGGTGGAGCACGTGGAGATCCTCACGCACCTCGGTGGGGAGCTTCCGCGTCTCGGCGTCCATGAGCATCAGCTCGGCGCGTGAGGTGATGATGCCGATGGGGTTGTTCAGCTCGTGGGCCAGGCCCGCCGACAGGGTGCCCAGGGCCGCGAGCTTCTCGGCCTGGCGCGCGGCGCGCTCCAGCCCCACGCGTTCGGTGATGTCCTCGATGAGGAGCACCGCGCCCGCGGGAGCCTTGTTTTCCCTGAGGAGGCTCCCTTTGATGTTCAGCAGCACGCGCCCTTTTCTCAGGGTCTGGTGCTCGACGGCCTCCAGAACAAACTCCTCCATCTCGCCCCGGAGAACACGCTCGAGCGGCTCGGCGAGCCCCTCCCGCGTGAAGTTCGGAAAGACGTCCAGAAACCGCCTACCCACCACCTCCTCCGCTTTGATGTCGTACCTGGCCTCCAGGGCTCGGTTCCACGCCACCACGTGCCCCCCGCGGTCCAGGACGGTGAGCCCGTCTCTCAAGCTCTCCACGACGTTCCGGATGAACTGCTCTCGGGCCTGAACCTCGCCGCTGAGCCGGGCGACCTGCACCCGCTCCCGCTCCTCCGCTTCGGCCAGCACGCCGACGGCGATGGCGGTGCCCAGGAGCACGGCGATGCGGATGGCGGTGTTGGCGACCTCAACCTCGGTCAGCGTGGGCCACACCACGGCGAGGTACGCGGCCGAGGCCCCGACGGCAACCAGCACGCCCCGGGTCATGCCGTAGTAGTACGACTGAAGCCCCGCGATCAGGAGGAGGGCGAGGAAGAGCGTGCTCCGAGCCCCGCCGGAGAGTGCGATCAACGCGAGGGCGAAGGCCAGGTCAGCCAGCAGGACCGGGACGTGGAGGCGCAGGGCGACGCGCGGGCGGAGCCAGAGGAGGCCGTAGAGGACGAGGCTGTAGGCGGCAAACGCGCCGACCGTGAGAGCCAGCGCGCCCCGGTGGGGGAACTCGCGGGGGGCCAGCGCCACCCAGACCACCCCCGCGATGATAGCCAGCGCCCTGAGCAATGGCAGCGCCAGGAAGCGCACACCGCCGAGGTGGCGCGTGACCCGCTCGATCAAAAAAATCAGGCCCCGGGCCGGCGTCCGGGGCCTCTCGACGGAGTCGGCCATCGTTACCCTAGCCGGTCCACCCACCTCATGGCGAGGTTCACAGCGTATCCCTCGGCATCTTCCCGGCTGACGAAGCTCCGATCGTCAGGATCGAGAACGCGCTGGGCGCGCGCGCCGACCGAGCGGGGAAAGGTCACCATCGCCTCGGCCAGCCACTCGCCTGAATCGAGCACAGGAAGCGCCCGTCCCTCGATCCTGTATCCCTTGTAGACCACCGTGAGGCCCGTCCGCGCCTCGAAAGCGGCCGTATGATAACACACGCACGAGGGGCTGAAAACGGCGCCGGGATCAGCCCGCCGGCGGCCGACGCGAGGCCCAGGGGCGCGCGGCTTCGAAGGCGGCTGAGGCCGCCAGCACGGTGCGATCGCCGAAGCGCTTTCCCACGATCTGAAGCCCGACGGGAAGGCCGTCGGCAGTGAAGCCGGCGGGGACCGAGGCTGCGGGCTGGCCGGTGAGGTTGAAGGGATACGTGAACGCCAGCCAACCGAGCGGGGAGACGCGCTGCCCCGCGATCTCCCGAGGCCAGATGGTGCCGACGGCGAAGGGCGACACGGCCAGCGTCGGGGTGAGGAGCAGGTCGAAGCGCGCCAGAAAGGACTGAACCTCCTCCCAGTAGCCAGCGCGCCGGTGGCTGGCCCGGAGGTACTCCACAGCGGTCACGGACCGCCCGCGCTCGAGGAAGCGGACCAGCGGGGGGTCCATCTGGTCGCGCCATGCATCGATCTTGTCGGCAAGGGCCGCAAAGGTCTCCGCCGCCACGAGGGTGCCGAAGATCTCCTCGGGGTTTTCCCAGCCCGGGTTCACCGCTTCCACGTGGCAGCCCAGCGACTCGAAGACTGTTGCCGCCTCCTCAGTGATCCGCACCACCTCGTGATCCACAGCGGCGTAGCCGAGATCGGGAGTCCACGCCACGCTCAGACCCCGAACCGGTGCCGCGCAGGCGGCCAGGAAAGATCCGGGCTCGGCGGGAAGGGAGTAGCGGTCCCGATCGTCGGGCCCCGCCATCACATCCAGCATCAGCGCCGCATCTCGCACCGTGCGCGCCATGGGCCCGGTGTTGGAAAGCGTCTCCCAGCCCGGGAAACCCGGACGCTGGGGGACGCGGCCAAAGGACGGCTTGAAGCCGTAGATGCCCGAGAACGACGCGGGGATGCGGATCGAGCCGCCGCCGTCGGTTCCGACCGCGAGCGGTCCGAGGCCGGCAGCCACGGCAGCGCCGGCGCCGCCGCTCGAGCCTCCGGGCGTCCGGTCCAGCTTCCAGGGGTTGCGGGTGATGCCGAAGAGGGGGTTATCGGTCACGCCCTTATACCCGAACTCCGGCGTGCTGGTCTTGCCGAGGATGACAGCTCCCGCGGCCTTGAGCCGCTCCACGGCGACCGCATCTTCCTCAGGGATGAAGTCAGCATAGATCCGCGAGCCCCCTGTGGTCCTGACGCCGCGCGTGAACACCAGATCCTTGATCGACACCGGCACCCCGTGAAGCGCTCCCAGGGGTTCGCCCTTCATGAGGGCGATCTCGGCTTCCTTGGCTGCCCGACGCGCGAGATCCGGGGTGGGGGTGCAGAACGCGTTCAGGACAGGGTTGAGCCGCTCGATGCGCCCCAGGACAGCCTCGGTCACCTCCACGGGGGAGAGCTTCCTGGAGCGGAAC
>JACQRS010000090.1 GCA_016206385.1 Candidatus Rokuibacteriota bacterium
CTCCTGGACATCGGCTGCGGCTGGGGCGGGCTCGTCATCTATGCGGCCGAGCGGTACGGCGTCCAGGCGGTGGGAATCACGCTCAGCCCCAGGCAGCACGCCCTCGCCCAGGCGCGGATCCGGGCAGCGGGGCTCCAGGAGCGCTGTGTGGTGGAGTTGCGCGACTACCGCGAATTGGATCACGCGCCCTTCGACAAGCTGGTCAGCGTGGGGATGTTCGAGCACGTCGGCGGGGAGAAGCTCGGCCTCTACTTCGCTCAGGCCTGGCGGTGTCTGAAGCCGGGCGGTCTGTTCCTGAACCACGGCATCAGCGAGCACGCGCCCAAGCGCCACCGGCGGCGCTCGGAGTTCGTCCAGCGCTATGTCTTCCCCGATGGCGAGCTGTGCGACATCGGGGTGGCCCTGAGGGCGGCGGAGCTGGCCGGCTTCGAGGTCATCGATGTCGAGTCCCTGCGCCCGCACTACGCGCTGACGCTCCGCCGCTGGGTGGGCCGGCTCGAGGCGAACCGTGCCGCCGCGCTCCACCACGTTGACGAGCTGACGTTCCGCGTCTGGCGGCTCTACATGAGCGGGGCCGCCTACTACTTCGAGACCGGGCGGCTGAACGTGTACCAGGCCCTCTTGTCCAAGCCCACGGCAGAGGGGCGGAGCCATGTGCCCTGGTCACGGGCGGACCTCTACCTCGAGCCTTGACGGCGGACGGAGTGAACGTCGGCAGCTTCAGGGCGCTCTATCCCTTCGAATCTCATTTTCTCGATCTCGGCGGACTCCGCTACCACTACGTGGACGAGGGCCGGGGGGAGGCGCTCGTCATGCTCCACGGCAACCCGACCTGGTCCTTCTACTACCGGCACCTCATCCTCGGCATGCGCGGGCGCTATCGGGTCGTCGCGCCCGACCACATCGGATGCGGGCTCTCGGACAAGCCGCAGGAGTACGAGTACCGGCTCGAGCGCCACATCGCCAACGTGGAGGCGCTGATCGACCGCCTCCAGCTGAAGAACATCACGCTCGTCGTGCACGACTGGGGCGGGCCGATCGGCCTGGGCTATGCCGCGCGTCACCCCGCTAATGTCAGGCGCTTGGTGCTCTTCAACACGGCGGCGTTCAGGGCCTCGAGGATGCCGCTCCGGCTCAGGCTCTGCCGGACCCCGGGCGTCGGGGCGCTGGCGATCCGTGGCCTGAACCTCTTCGCCCGCGTGGCCCTGCTGATCGCCTGCCATCATCGGGAGCGGATGACGCGGGAGGTGCGCGCCGGCTACCTGGCCCCCTACGACAGCTATGCGAACCGGATCGCCCATCTCAGGTTCGTTCAGGACATCCCGATGAACGCGCGGCATCCGAGCTACCGGGCCCTCGTGGCCATCGAGGAGGGGCTCGCGCGGTTCAGGCATCATCCCGTGCTCATCGTCTGGGGCGCCCGGGATCCCGTGTTCACCGAGCGATTCCTGGAGGGCTGGAAGGCGCGCTTTCCCGGCGCCCGGGTGGAGCGCGTCGAGGACGCGGGGCATTATGTGGTGGAGGATGCCCACGAGCGGATCATCCCCTGGCTCCGGGAGTTCCTGGAGAAGCATCCGATCTAGCGGTGGAGAGCCCGGTGGAAGGAGACCTCGCCAACGTCGCTGCGTACCTGAGCCGGACCGCGGAGAAGGCGCCGTCGCGGCCGGCGCTGCTCTATCCGCGCGGCCATGGCGCACACGGTGAGGTGGCGTACGGCCAGCTGACGTTCCGGGAGCTGGACGAGGAGAGCGACCGCTACGCCCACGGGCTGTCGCGGCTCGGGATCGGCCGGGGTTGCCGGGTGCTGCTGATGGTCCCGCCCGGTGTCGAGTTCATCGGGCTGACGTTCGCCATCTTCAAGATGGGGGCGGTGCTGATCCTCATCGATCCCGGAATGGGCGGGCGGAACCTGCTCCACTGCATCCGCGAGGTGGAGCCCGAAGGCCTGGTCGCGGTGCCCCTGGCCCACGCGCTGAGGCGGCTTTGCTGGCGGTCCTTCCCACACGTCAGGTGCGCGGTCACCGTGGGCCGGAGGTGGTTCTGGGGCGGGGCCACGCTCGCCGAGATCCGGGAGCCTGTCTGGCGGAAGTATCCGCTCGCGAACGTCAGCCGCGAGGATCCGGCGGCGATCCTGTTCACGACCGGGAGCACCGGGGTGCCGAAGGGTGTGCTCTATCTCCACGGCATGTTCGACGCCCAGATCAGGCTCATCCAGAGCCACTTTGCCATCGATGAGGAGGAGGTCGGGCTGCCCGCCTTTGCGCCGTTTGCGCTCTTCAGCGTCGGCATGGGAACCCCCTGCGTGCTCCCCTCCATGGACCCGACCCGGCCGGCACACGTCGATCCGAGACGGATCATCGCGCCCATCCACACCTACCGAGTGACCTATTCGTTCGGGTCGCCGGCCTTCTGGAACCGGGTCAGCCAGTACTGCGTCGATGAGCAGATCAGGCTTCCGTCGGTGAAGCAGGTGACGATGGCCGGCGCTCCCGTCTCCAGCGTGATCCTGCGGCGGCTCACGGAGATTCTGCCCCCCGACGCCGAGACGTACACGCCCTACGGCGCCACTGAGGCGCTCCCAGTCACTTCGATTTCGGGCGCCGAGATCCTGGGGGAGACCGCCCACCTCACGAGCCAGGGTGCGGGCATCTGCGTGGGACGAGCCCTTCCCGGGGTGACGCTCAGGATCATCGAGATCCGCGACGAGCCGATTCCCGAGTGGAATGACGCCCTCCTGCTCCCGGCCGGGCAGATCGGGGAGATCGTGGTCAAAGGGGCGATCGTGACGCGGGAGTACTACAACCGCCAGACCGAGACCGCGCTCGCCAAGATCCGGGAGAAGGACGCGGTCTGGCACCGCATGGGGGACGTGGGCTACCTTGATGAGAAGGGCCGACTCTGGTTCTGCGGCCGGAAGGGGCACCGGGTCATCACGGGGGAACAGACGCTGTTCACGGTTCGCTGCGAGGCGATCTTCAACCAGCATCCCGACGCGTCCCGTTCGGCTCTGGTCGGTGTGGGGCCGAGAACGCGGCAGCGCCCGGTGATCGTCATCGAGCCCAAAGCCGGGAAGATGCCGCGCGGCCCCGCGGCCGTCGAGCGGTTCAGGCGCGAGCTCCTCGACCTCGGCAGCCGGAGTGAGCTCGCGCGAGAGATCCAGGACGTGCTGTTTCATCCGGCGTTTCCCGTGGACTTCAGGCACAACGCCAAGATCCTGAGGGAGAAGCTGGCGGTGTGGGCGGAGGGCAAGCTTCGGTGAAGGCCCTGGTGACGGGCGGCGGCGGCTTTCTGGGGCGCTACATCGTGGAGAAGCTCCGGGCGCGGGGCGATGCGGTCCGCGTCCTCGGGCGGAGCCGGTATCCTGAGCTCGAGCGGCTCGGGGTCGAGGTCGTCCGGGCCGACGTGAGGGATCGAGCGGCCGTGATCAGCGCGTGCCACGGGATGGATGTGGCCTTTCACGCGGCGGCCCTCCCCGCCCTCTGGGGCCGGTGGACCGACTTTTACAGCATCAACGTGGAGGGGACCCGGAATGTGCTGGCCGCGTGCCTCGCCAACGGCGTGCCGCGGCTCGTGTACACCAGCACCCCGAGCGTGGTGTTCGACCAATCGGATCTCTGCAACGTGGACGAGACGTGCGCGTATCCGGCACGCTACAACTGCTACTATCCCTGGACCAAAGCCATCGCGGAGCGGGAGGTCATCGAGGCCAACGGCACGCACGGCCTCCTGACCACCGCGCTCAGGCCCCATCTGGTCTGGGGGCCCCGGGACAACCACCTCATCCCGCGGCTCCTCCAGCGCGCGAAGGCGCGGAAGCTGTTCATCGTGGGGGACGGCTCCAACAAGGTGGACATCACCTACGTAGACAATGCCGCGGACGCTCACCTCGGGGCCGCGGATCATCTCACGCCCGGCTCTCCCGTGGCGGGACAGACCTACTTCATCAGCCAGGGGGAGCCCGTCGTCCTCTGGATGTTCGTCAACCAGCTCCTCGAGCGGCTCGGAATGCCAAAAGTCACCCGGGCGATCTCCTATGGGGCGGCCAGGTCCATCGGAGCAGTGTTGGAGCTGGCGTATGGCGTCCTCGGCCTCAGGGGGGAGCCGCGCATGACGCGCTTTCTGGCGGCACAGCTCGCGCGCTCCCACTATTTCGATACCTCACGGGCCCGACGTGACTTCGGCTACTCATCTCGAGTCACGACCGCGGAGGGCCTCGAGCGGCTGGTCAGCTTCATTCGGGCCGGCGTCGCACGGCTGTGACACAACGGCACGATCCCGCTATAATGGGGCCCGGCTCAGCCAGTACCACGCGGGTCAAGGAGGAGAGCGATGAGCGTGTTTGACATGATCCGGAAAACGCTGTTGGCGGGCCTCGGCGTCCAGGAGTCGGTCAGGACGTTTATCGAGGATCTCGTCAAGAAGGGAGAGCTGAGCGATGCGGAGGCGGCCAAGCTGCTCAGGGACTGGATGGCCAAGGCTGAGCAGGGTGCCCTGGAGCTGGAGCGAAAAATCAACGAGCGGGTCAACAAAACCCTGGGCATGATGAACCTGCCGTCGCGCGACGACATCGCGCGTTTGGAGAGGCAGATCGAAAACCTCTCCAGGCTCTTGCGGGAGTCACAGCCCAAGCGATAACGACTCCGCCCCATGACGCCGACGTTTTTCCAGGTCCACCGGACGTACAGGAACCTGCGCCGGTTCCGTGACGTCGTCAATGTGTTCGCGAAGCACGGGCTCGGGCAGATCATCGAGAGGCTTCAGCTTCACCGCTTCGCGCCGATCCGCTGGTGGTACACCCCGCTCCACAAGCGCCTCGAGCGGGAAGGTGAGGTGACGCTTCCCGAGCGCCTGCGCATCGCCCTGGAGGACCTGGGCCCGACGTTCATCAAGTTCGGTCAGCTGCTCGCGACGCGGCCGGATATCGTCCCGCGGCAATACGTGAAGGCGCTCGATTCGCTCCTGGATCAGGTGCCGCCGTTCCCGGCCGAGACAGCGCGACAGATCATCGAGGCCGAGCTTCAGACCCCGCTGCCCCAGCTGGTGGCGAAGTTCGAGGACAAGCCCCTGGCTGCGGCGTCCATCGCCCAGGTGCATCGGGCGATGCTGTGGACCGGCGAGAATGTCGTGTTCAAGGTCCGGCGGCCGGGTGTCAGGGAGATCGTCACACAGGACCTCGACATCCTCCGTCGGCTGGCCGATCTGATCGAGCGCTACGTGCCGGATCTGGCCTTCCTCAACGCCGCGAGCCTGGTGGACGAGTTCGAGCAGGCCATCCACGAGGAGATGGATTTCCTTCGCGAGGCGGCGAACACGGCCCGCCTGAAGGCGAACTTCGAGGGGAGCCGGGAGCTGTATGTCCCGAAGGTGTACCTGCACCTGACTACGGAGCAGGTGCTCGTGATGGAGTACGTGGAGGGGACACGGATCGACGATGTGGACTCGCTGCGGTCGCTGGGTGTCGATCTCGACGCGGTCGCGCTGAAGGGGAGCAACGTCCTCTTCCAGATGATCCTCGTCGACGGCTTCTTCCACGCCGATCCGCACCCGGGCAACCTGTTCGTTCTGAGCGACGGCCGACTCGGATTCGTCGACTTCGGCGTGGTGGGACGGATCCGGGAGGAGCTGCTCGACGCGATGGGGGACACGTTTCTCGCGCTGCTGCGGCGGGATTACGACGCGCTGGCGCGACAGGGCATCAGCCTGGGATTCCTCTCCGACGAGGTCGATCGCGAACGGTACCTTCCCCTGATGCGAGCCGACCTGGAGGAGATCACCGAACCCCTGGTGGGTCGCAGGCTCAGGCAGATGCCGCCCAGCATCTACGTCGAGCGTGTCATGGCGCTGGCGCGGAAGCACCACCTGCGCCTCCCGCGCGAGCTCTTTCTGGTGGGGAAGTGCCTGGTCATGTTCGAGGCGCTGTTCCGACGGCTGTCGCCTGATCTGGATTTCTTTGCGGTCGCACGGCCGTACGCCCGCCGGCTGATCACGCGCCGTTCCATCCTCGGGACATTCGCCCGCCGGGCGAGCCGCGAAGCGTTGGAGCTGATGGATGTGGCGCGCGCCCTTCCCCGAGAGGTCCACTCCGCCCTTCGAAAGGTCACGAAGAACGACCTGCACGTCAAGCTTCATCTGCTGGATGTGACGCCGTATGTGCGGCGGCTCGACCGGGCGGGGAACCGCCTGGTCTTCGCGCTGATCATTTCGGCGATCATCGTGGGGTCATCCATCATCATTCCGGCCGCCCGGGAGGCGGCAGGCCTCCAGTGGCTCGTCGTCGGGAGTTTCGTCATCGCCGTCCTGCTCGGGCTCTGGCTCGTGGTTGGCATTATCCGCTCCGGGATGCTCTGACGGCCATGAGTAACCTGCCGTTGCTCCGGAGGGTGACGCTGTTCGCCGACCTCTCCGACAACGAGCTCGCGGAGGTGGAGGCGATCGCGCGGAAAAGATCCTTCCGCAAACACGAGGTGATCTTCCATAGCCAGGAGCCCGGGAGCGCCCTCTTCATCCTCACCCGCGGGCGCGTCAAGGTGAGCATCAACGACCGGCAGGGCAGGGAGATCATCCTGCGCATTCTCGAAGCCGGCGATTTCTTCGGCGAGATGTCGTTGCTCGACGGCGAATATCGCTCGGCGACGGTCACCACCCTGGAGCCGTGCCAGGCGCTCATCATTTTCCGGGACCGGTTTTCGGAGTTCATCCCGCGGCATCCCAACGTGGTGATGAAGATGCTCACGATGCTGAGCCGGCGGCTCAGGAAGGCCAACGAGAAGATCGGGCGCCTGGCGTTTGCCGACGCGCACGAGAAGGTGGCGTCGGTGCTGACGGAGCTGATGGAGGAGCGAAAGGTTCCGCTGAGTATCGGGGCGGAGCTCCCCCTCTCCCTCACCCGTACGGAGCTGGCCAACCTGGCAGGGATCTCCCGGGAGACCTTTACCCGCGTCATGGCCGATTTTCAGCGGGACGGTGTCTTCCGCGTGGAGCGCCGCCGAATTGTCGTCATCAACCCGGGGAAGCTTCGGCGCGAGGCCACGAGGTCGGTCTTTGTGTGACCGCGGTCACAAAAAAAGCGTGACAGGGTTCCTGTCATTGTTTTCGAGGGTTTGCGATACTTAGCTCGGGCGTGAGAGACTCAGAAAGGCCACCCCTCGAGGGTGGGGCAAGGACGCCAAGCGGAGGCCCAGCATGTGGTGGATGATGAAGCGAAGGAGCTCAAGCGGTAGAGAAACCGTCGTGCGGGAGGCGGACCCGCTTCCCGACCGGGCGCGGTGTTTCGTCGTCGGGGCGGACTACTACGTCCCGGAGCTCGAGGTTCCGTCCTCGGAGATCGAGCATCGGGCCGGCCTTCTGGGCCTCGGCCTCCGCGAGGGGACCCTGGAGGAGGGAACGGGGGTCAAGGCCCGGCGGTTTGCGCGGCCGGACGAGCACCCCAGCACGCTGGCGACGGAGGCGTGCACGAGATTGCTGGACCGCTTGGGAGTGGACACGGGTGACGTCCACGCCTTGCTCTTCGCCGCCAACACGGCGGACGAGATCGAGCCGATCACCGCCATACGGGTCCACGAGTCGCTCGGGTTGAGGGGCGAGACCTTCGTGGCCGACGTCCGGGATGCGTGCAACAGCGCGCTCAAGGCCATGATCCTGGGCGCCGGGCTGATCCGCTCGGGCATGGTGCCGAACGTGCTCGTGGCGGTGGGGGAGCGGTTGCACGACGGCATTTATTTCAACATCCGCTCCAAAGCCGATCTCGTCGGCCGATACCTCGCCGGGCTGACGCTCGGAGATGCGGGTGCGGCGCTGATGCTCTCGTCGCAGCGATCCTCCCGATGCTACGAGGTGGTCTATCAGGGCTGGGAGGTCGATTCGTCCAAGCGAGACCTGGCGCGGATCGAGGGCGGGGGAACGCGCTGCCCGGCCGACCGCGACAAGCTCTATTTCATCAGCAACGCCAAGAAGCTCTGCCAGGTCGCGTCCGACAAGCTGCCGTTGCTGATCCGGAAGGTGTGCGCCGAGCTGGGCTGGGATCTGCCGTCGGTCGGTTTCATCCCGCACCAGGTGAGCAAGGGTGTCATCACCTACATCGCGAAGATGTGCGGGATCCCGTTGAACAACGTGATGATCACGCTGGACCGCTTCGGGAACACCGGAGCCGCGACGGTGCCCATGGCCCTGGCCCTGGCGTTCGAGAACGGCTTCGCCCGGACCTTCCGGCGGATCCTTCTGGTAGGCGGCGCGGCCGGGTTCTCGGCGGCGGTGCTCGCGCTCCAGTCCGCTTCGCCGCTGGAGTTTGTGTCCCGGCAGCTGGAGCAGTTCTCCCAGCGGTTGCAGCACCCCGTCCAACCGGACGCTGTCGCGCCGTAGGCCGGGCGCCCCTACGCGTGGGTGAGTCGCTCCGTCGTCTCGCGCAGTCGTCCGCTGATGATCCGTGACAGGTTCAGGAAGAGCTTCGCCGCAGTGTAAGGAAAGCGCTTCCTGAGCCGCTCCAGGGCATCACCGCTGATGCCCAGCACCTCCACGTCATCGAGCGCCACGACGTCCGCCGCCCGCACGGTCTGTTCCACCAGCGCCATCTCCCCGAACACCTCGCCCGGCTCCAGGGTCTTGATGGTTTTGGCCTTCCCATCCGGACCCCTGTCGGTGACTGCGGCCTTGCCGGTGACGAGCAGGTACATCTCGTTTCCGACGTCGCCCTTTCGGACGATCGTGTCGCTCCTCTTGAACTCGTAGAGTTTCCCCATCACGGCAACCTTCTTCGCCTCCCACAGCCAGAAGTTCCGGAAGATCGGCGTCGTCCCCACGATCTCCCGGTTCATCTTCGCGAGGACCGTGTCCCACACGGTGACGTGCCGCGTGGTGGTCATCAGGATCGGGGTGAAGGTCAGCTCCGAGTCCATGGCGACGATCATCACCAGCGCGGAGAGCCCGCCGAAGTAAATTGTCGGGATGAAGTTGGAGAAGACCAGGATCACGAATCCCGCGGCCAGCGCGAGGGAGCTGTAAATGACCGGGCGGCCCATGGCCTGCATGGAGCGGTAGGTGGCCTGCTCCTGGTCGTGGACCTCGTTCAG
>JACQRS010000091.1 GCA_016206385.1 Candidatus Rokuibacteriota bacterium
GCCGGGGTGGCGGAACTGGAAGACGCCGCGGACTTAAAATCCGCTGGCCCGACCGGGCCGTGGGGGTTCGAGTCCCCCCCTCGGCACCAGCGGGACGACAACAACTGCCAAGCGGATTGAGTGGAACAGTGTTCGAGGAGGGTGATGGAGGTGCAGGCGCTCAAAGTTGTTCGAAAGACATTCCCGCTCTGGAGCGAAAAGCGGACCGAGCTTCTCGACATCACGAAGCAGATCCAGGACAGCGTGCCCAGCGCCGACGTGAAGGAGGGCATGGTCCTCGTCAACTCATTTCACACGACGGTGGCGCTCTTCGTAAACGAGTTCCAGGGAGCCCTGATCGAGGGCATCAAGACCCTGCTGGAGCGGCTGGTGAAGGAGCGGAGCGGCTACCGGCATGATGATCCGCGCTACTCCGACTGCGAGCGTGGCAACGCCCATGCGCACCTTCGTGCCATGCTGTTGGGGCGCAGCGTCGCGCTGGGAGTCAGCGGGGGCGAGCTGCCCCTCGGCCGGTTTCAGTCCATCATTTTCGCGGAGCTGGACGGGCCCCGGGAGCGGACCATCGACGTCCAGATCATCGGGATCTGAGCGTGTCTGCGCCGGTGTCAATCGCAGCGTGGCGTCGCGGATGCCGGGGCCCGTGCGAAGTTTCGGGTGTGGCCAGTGAAGGTTGAGCAGATCGGTCCCTACCTGTGGCGGATTCCCCCCGATGCCAAGCCGGGGATGCGGGTCCCCGGTCTCATCCTGGCCGATGAGCCGCTCATGGCTCAGATCCGCCGCGATGCCTCCCTGGAGCAGGTTGCCAATGCGGCCATGCTCCCGGGAATCGTCAAGGCGTCGCTCGCCATGCCGGACATTCACCAGGGCTACGGGCTGCCCGTGGGCGGCGTGGTGGCGACCGACGCCCGGGACGGGGTGATCAGCCCCGGGGGCGTCGGCTACGACATCAACTGCCTTGCTGCTGGCTCGCGCGTGCTCTTCCCCGAGGGGTTCACGCTCCCGATCGAAGCCATGGTGGAGACGAAGCTCGGGGCCAGCGTGTCTTTGTTCGATGGCGCGCGTATGGATGAGGCCAAGGTGATCGCCGGAATGGCGGAGTGCCCCCGGCGGCCAGTCCTTGAAGTGAGGACTCGCTCGGGCCGAAGCCTTGTCGCCACCAGCGACCACCAGTTTCTCACCCCCGACGGCATGCGAGAGCTCGGTTCGATCCAACGAGGCGACCGCATCGCCGTCTGTCCCTTCGAGGGAGTTCCGTATGAAGCTCCGGCGTCCGAGACCTTAGTCGCCGTCGAGGATCTGGGCACGGATGATCCACAAGCCCTCGGGCCCTTACAGGAGCGGGGGCTTGTTCCCCTGAAACTTGACCATCCGGCCGTGCCGGTGCTCTTGAAGGTGCTGGGCTACGCGATGGGAGACGGCAGCCTTCACTTCGACCGGCACAAGGGAAGGTTTGTCGTGACCATAAACGGCAAACCGGAAGACTTGGAGCGGATGCGGCAAGACTTGGCTCCTTGGATTCATGTTTCCCGTGTGTACATTCGCGAACGATCCCACGCGCTCGGAGGGAAAGCATTCCTGGGAAAGGATGTCTCTGTGCGGATTCGTTCTACCGGATTCGCGCTGTTGCTCAAAGCCCTGGGAATGCCTGAGGGCCGGAAAACGGTACAGGACTGGCGAGTTCCCGGGTGGGTGCGCCGGGCGCCTCTTTGGATGCAACGGCTTTTCCTGGCCGGATTCTTCGGCGCGGAGCTCTCTGCCCCCGATCCGTTCAAGCGGGCGGGGAAGAACTTCAAATGCCCGGTCCTGACGGTCGTCAAGCGCGAAGGATTCGTTGAGAGTGGTCGCCAGTTCCTGGCGGACGTGGCGGACATGCTTCAGTGCTTCGGCGTTCGGACCCTGACAGTGATGGAGCGGGCAGCACAGCTAAATCCGGATGGGCGGCGATCCATCATGTTGCGCCTCGTGATCTCCAACCGGCCGGAAAGTCTTCTGTCGCTCTGGGGGTGTGCGGGCTACGAGTACAATGCGGCCCGGATGCGGTTGGCCTCCTACGCATGCGGCTACCTCAGGGCAAAGGAGGCGGCCCTCAACACTCGCCGAGCGCTGATGGATCACATTGTTGAACTGCGGGCGGCGTCTGGTTGGGGGGCTAAGAAGATCTTCGCCTCAGTCGGGACCGAGCCAACGAACCTGCGGTTCGTCGAGCGGACAATCTACTCCGGGGATGAGCGAAGTGTTCGGACTCCTCCCGGGTTCCTGGACTTCAAGGCCTGGCTGTCCACGGCCGGTCTCGGTTTGGGGGAGAGCGGACTGATTTGGGAGGAGGTGGAGGCGAAGACGCCTCGCCCGGACGTGGACCGGGTTTATGACATCACGGTGGGTCACCCGGCGCACAACTTCGTGGCGAACGGCTTCGTGGTTCACAACTGCGGGGTCCGCCTTCTCAGGACCGACCTCACATTCGGGGACGTCAGGCCGCGCCTCGGCCAGCTCGTGGACGGCCTCTACGCGTCGATCCCGACGGGAGTGGGCTCCAAGGGACAGATCACGCTCAGCCCGGCAGAGGAGGGTCGGGTTATAAAGAAGGGGGCCGAGTGGGCGGTGGAGCAGGGATACGGTATTCCCGAGGATCTCCAGCGCATCGAGTCCCGGGGCACGTTGCCCGACGCCGATCCCGACGCGGTGAGCCAGCGCGCCTACGAGCGGGGCCGCAGGCAGCTCGGCACGCTCGGCTCCGGCAACCACTTCCTCGAAATCCAGATCGTCGAGGAGATTTACGACGAGGGCGCGGCCCGCGTCCTCGGGCTGTTCCAGGGCCAGATCACGGTGATGGTCCATACGGGCTCCCGCGGCTTCGGCCACCAGATCTGCACGGACTACCTGCGCCGTCTGGAGGGAGCGGTGAAGAAGTACGGCATCCAGCTCCCCGACCGGCAGCTCGCGTGCGCGCCGCTCGCCTCGCCGGAGGCGCGCGACTACATGGGCGCGATGCGTGCCGCCGCCAACTTCGCGTTCGCCAACCGGCAGTGCCTGGCTCACTGGACGCGGGACACCTTCATGCGGGTCCTGTCCATCTCCGCCGGCGAGCTGGGGATGGGCCTCGTCTACGATGTGGCTCACAACATCGCCAAGGTGGAGGAGCACGAGGTGGAGGGGGTGCGGCGGACCGTCGTGGTCCACCGCAAGGGGGCGACCCGGGCCTTCCCGCCGGGACACCCCGAGCTGGCTCAGGCGTACCGAGAGATCGGTCAGCCGGTGCTGATCCCCGGGGACATGGGCCGCTACTCCTTCGTGCTGGTCGGGACCGCGGCCTCGATGCGGGAGACGTTCGGAAGCACCTGCCACGGGGCCGGCCGGGTCATGAGCCGAACCGCGGCTGTCAAGGCGGCGAGAGGCCGACAGATCGCTCGCGAGCTCGAAGCCAAGGGGATCCTGGCGCGCGCCACCGGCCGGGATGCGCTCGAGGAGGAGATGTCCGAGGCCTACAAGGACGTCAAGGACGTGGTCGAGGTGGTGGAGAAGTTCGGCATCTCGAAGAAAGTCGCCAAGCTGCGTCCCATCGGCGTCATCAAAGGGTAGCGATGTAGGAGGTCGGGCGGGGCTAGCGACGCGGACAGGACAAGGGCGCGGGCACGGCCTCGCGCCCTTTGCGCGTCTGAAGAGGGTGCCATGGAACCGTTGGGACAGTGGGGCATTGAGCCGGTCCCTGCCGAGGCGCGTCGGCTCGGGCTTTGGGACTACGTGGTCCTGTGGGGAGACCTGGGCATCGGGCTCCTGGTGCTCCTGGCCGGGAGCTTCCTCGTCCCTGCTCTGTCGCTGAGCCAGGCCCTGGGCGCCATCCTGCTCGGCAGCGTGATCGGTGTCACCCTGCTCGCGCTGGCAGGCGTGCCGGGCAGTCAGACCGGCGTCCCGACCATGGTGGTGCTCAGGCCCGTCCTCGGGATCCGGGGGTCGTACCTCCCCACCGTCGTCAACGTGCTCCAGCTCCTCGGGTGGACCGTGTTCGAGCTGGTCATCATGGGGCATGCGGCCAACGCGGTTTCAAAGCAGCTTGTCGGCTGGGACGCCTATGCCTTCTGGGTGGCCCTGTGGGGCGTTGTCGTCATCGGCATGGCCGTGTGGGGACCCCTGGCGGTTGTCCGTCAGTGGCTCGGGCGCTTCGCGGTATGGGTGATGCTCGCCACCACGCTCTGGCTCACCTGGTACCTGGCCACGCGCTACGACGTCGGCCAGCTCCTGGCCAAGCCAGGCGCGGGCGGGTTTCCCTTCTGGGCCGCGGTGGATCTGGTGATCGCGATGCCGATCTCGTGGATGCCGCTGGTCGCCGACTACAGCCGCTTCGCGCGCGCCCCGGCGCCCGCCTTCTGGGGCACGGCGCTGGGCTACTTTCTCGCCAATGTCTGGTTCTACGGCCTCGGCGCGCTGATTCTGCTGGCGGCCGGGGTCACGCAGGAGCCGAAGGGGTTCGTGGAGGCCATCGCCCTGATCGCTGGCCCGCTGGCGCTCCTGGTGCTTCTGGTGGACGAGACCGACGAGGCGTGGGCCGACCTCTACTCCTGCGCGGTCTCGCTGAACAACATGTTCCCCGCGGTGAACCAGCGCGGGCTCCTGGTCGGGCTCGGCGTGTTCTCCTCGGCGGTGGCCCTCCTCCTCGACATCACGCGGTACGAGGGCTTTCTCCTCCTGATCGGTTCGGTCTTCGTGCCGCTCTTCGGCGTGCTGGCGTCCGACTACTTTGTCGTGCGCGGGCGCTACGACGTCAACCAGCTCTTCCGCCCGGGCGGGCTTTACTGGTACCGGAACGGTCTCCACTGGCCCGGCCTCGCCGCGTGGGTGGGGGGCGTGTTCGGCTACCTCTGGATCGCCGGCAAGTTCGCCTGGCTCGGGCTGGCCGGGCTCCCGTGGCTCGGCGCCTCGATCCCGAGCTTCCTCCTGGCCCTGGCCGTGTACTGGGTACTGGTCAGGCTGGTGCCGATCCGGGCCGGCGCGGTGTCTGGACGCTAGCTCGTCTTGACCCCCCTAGGGGGGCTCTGTTAAACTGAGCGCTAACTTTCGATCAAACAAGGAAAAGAATGTCCTGGAGGCTCAAGAAGAAGGCCCAGACCCTCCTGGCCGGCGAGGAGGGGGTGATCCGCAAGGACTGGGGCGGCAAGATCTCGTTCGCCCTCGTCTACCCGAACACCTACGCCGTCGGCATGTCCAACCTCGGGTTTCAGACCATCTACTGGCACCTGAACCAGCTTCCCGACGTGGTCTGCGAGCGGGTTTTCCTCCCCGATCCCGAGGACCTGGAGGAGCACCGCCGCACCGGCACGCCCCCGTTCTCGCTGGAATCCCAGCGTCCCCTCAGCGACTTCCATCTGGTCGGCTTCTCGGTCACCTATGAGGGCGATTTCATCAACGTGCTCCGTCTCCTCCTGATGGCCGGGATCCCGCTCCGACCCGCCGAGCGCCGGCCCCATGACCCGCTGATCTTGATGGGCGGCGTCTGCGCCTTCTCTAATCCCGAGCCCATCGCTCCGTTCATGGACTTCGTCGTGGTCGGAGAAGGGGAGGAGCTGGTGGGAGAGCTGATCGCCACCTACCGGGACGCCTTCGGGGAGGTCGCGCCGGGGACCCGGAGCCGGGAGGCCTTCCTGGACCGTGTGTTGTCGATCCAGGGGATCTACGTGCCTGCCGCCTACGACGTGGGGTACGCGCCTGACGGCGCCATTGCCTCCGTGGTGCCCGAGCGGGGCTGCGCCCCCGCGGTGGTCGTGAAGCGCCGGCTCACGGACGTCAACCGCTTCGAGACCGTCGCGCTCCTCAAGAGCCCGCGCGCCGAATACGGACACATGGCCCTTTTGGAAGTGGGCAAGGGCTGCGGGCGCGGCTGTCGCTTCTGTCTGGAAGGGGAGATTTACCGGCCGGTGCGCCACCGGAGCCTTGAGACGCTCCGCGAGAGCGTGGCCAAGCTCGCCAAAGAGACCAAACGGGTGGGCCTGGTGGGCGCGTGCGTCTCGGACTACCCGTGGATCGGCGAGCTGATGACGCTCCTCGAAGAGCACGGCCTGGAGGTCTCGATCTCCTCGCTCCGCGCCGACAGCCTCACCGAGGAACTGGTCGCCGCAATCCAGCGGGGCGGCCACCGGACCCTCACCATCGCGC
>JACQRS010000100.1 GCA_016206385.1 Candidatus Rokuibacteriota bacterium
ATCCTGGACATCGCGCTCGCCAACAACATCCACCTGGAGCACAACTGCGGTGGCAACTGTGCCTGCACCACCGCCACGTCATCGTGAAGGAGGGGGCCGAGAACCTCTCCGAGATGCAGCCGGACGAGGAGGATCGCCTGGATATGGCCGAGGGGCTCACGCTGCACTCCCGGCTCGGCTGCCAGGCGGTGGTCAAGGGCGACGTGACGGTCGAGATTCCTTGAGGGAGGCCTGCATGGCGCTGACGTGGAAGGATACCGAGGACATTGCCATTGCCCTGATGGGAAAATTCCCCGACACCGACCCCCTCACGGTGAGGTTCATGGACCTGCATCGGTGGGTCACGGAGCTCTCCGACTTCGCCGATGACCCGAAGGCTTCC
This sequence comes from Candidatus Rokuibacteriota bacterium, assembly GCA_016206385.1. Taxonomy (GTDB): domain Bacteria; phylum Methylomirabilota; class Methylomirabilia; order Rokubacteriales; family CSP1-6; genus JACQWB01. The sequence goes on from JACQRS010000100.1 coordinate 383, forward strand.
AACGAAAGCGCCCTGGAGGCCATCCAGATGGCCTGGCACGACGAATATAAGAACCGTTGAGTTTTTTCTACGGTGAGCCGTTTGTTCCGCCGGGGGGGAGACTGAGGGGGGTGGGGACCCGCCTCAGGGGACTACCACGAAACGACGGAGTCGGCGGTGAAGATCAGATCGAGCAGGTCGGAGTGGGTGAGGTTGCCCGGGGTGCTGGCCTCGGCCAGCCGCCGGACCGTAATGCCGTCGGGAAGGGACGGGACGCGGGCGCCGGGCAGGAGCACCACCGTGACTTTGGTGTTGGGCTCGTGACGCTGCCGCTCGATGACTGACAGGGCGGTGGCGGAGCCGCCCGACTTGAGGAGATGAAGGACGTGGGACATCAGAAGATGATGAAGCGCCGGGCGTTTCCGACGAGGGCCGCGATCTCCTCCGCGGAGACAGGCACGAGCGGGTGTTGCGCCTCGTTCCACCCCTCGCCGCCCCCCGGGATGGCAGCGGCCTCGATGTGGAACGGAATCCCCAGGCGCTTCAGATTCTCCCTGAACTTGGCGATGTCGTCGCCGTCGACGAGGTCGTCGGTGTCCGCGTCCAGCAGGTGCGCGGCGGGGCCCGTGAGCACGATGGTCACGTCATTTTCCCCGGCCACCACGCCGAGGGCGATCCGCATCGCCTCGAACGCGCGGCCGGATGCGCGGGGATCCTCGGAGATGAGGACCAGGACGGGCGCGGACTCGGCCACGGGCTCAGTTCAGCGCGATGAAGCGCTCGCAGCCGTTGATCAGGTCGGTCAGCACCACCAAGCCGGAGTACGTGAAGGTGTCGGGATCGGAGAGCGGGATCCCGCGCTTCTGGCAGCCGTACGCGCAGACGAAGAGCTTGGCGCCGCGCTCGGCCAGCTCCCGGATCTCCGGTCGGTCCTTGGCGGCGACCCCGTCGTCGATCAGGTAGAGGTAGACGTCGGCGCTACGATCGAGGGCCGTGCGCGAGAGCGCGACCACCGTCTGGAGGTTGGGGTGCTCGGGCGCGGTGGAGAGCATCAGGCCGAGCTTCCGCTTGCTGAGGTTCATGCGCCTCCGAGGGTATCAACGCCGTCGGCGGCTGTCAACGCGGGCCACACATTCGTCCCGGCATCTTTGTCCTTTCCCCCAACGGCGGGCGCGGGGAGGGCGAGGGGGCGCAGGTGAGAGGGAGATCGTCCATGCGCCGAGTCTACCTGGATCACAACGCGTCCACGCCGGTCCATCCCGAGGTGATCCAGGCCATGCTCCCGTACCTGGGCGAGCGGTTCGGCAACCCCTCCAGCATCCACAGCTTCGGCCGCGAGGCCCGGGAGGGGGTGGAGGTCGCCCGGGAGACCATCGCCGCGTTCGTTCGCGTCGGGAAGGACGAGATCGTGTTCACCTCCGGCGGGACCGAGTCCGACAACCTCGCGGTGAAGGGAGTGGCGGCGGCGCACGGCTCGGGCCACATCATCACCACCCAGATCGAGCACCACGCGGTGCTCAGGACCTGCCAGGCGCTCGAGGCCCAGGGGTTCGCGGTCACCTGCCTCCCTGTGGACCGGGACGGCCTGGTGGATCCCGACGACGTGCGCGGCGCCATCAGGCCGGACACGATCCTGATCACGATCATGCACGCCAACAGCGAGGTGGGAACCGTTGAGCCGGTGGACGCCATCGGGCGGATCGCCAGGGAGCACGGCATCGCGTTCCATACCGACGCGGTCCAGACCTTCGGCAAGGTGCCCATCGACGTCCATGCCTTGGGGATCGACCTCCTTTCC